>SLGQ01000274.1 GCA_007136595.1 Candidatus Sumerlaeota bacterium
AATTCCGGCACTGATAGTTCTTTGTGCATTTAATCTGGATTTTCTTTCTATTCATCCTTTCAGAGATGGAAACGGCAGAGTTTCAAGACTATTGATTCTGCTTATGATGTATAAATCGGGACTTATTGCGGGAAAATTTGTAAGTGTCGAAAAGCTCATAGAAAGAAGTAAGGAACGGTATTATGAAACACTTAAAGAAAGTTCACAGAATTGGCATGAGGGAAGACATGATCCCTGGAAATACATCAATTATCTGCTCCATACCCTGAAAGAACTTTACGAAGAATTTGAAAACCGCTATAAAATTGCAACAGTGCCGGAAAGTTCGGAAAAGGAAGAGAAAAAAGGTTCGGAAAAGAGTTCGGAAAAGATAGTTGAAATTCTCAAAGAAGATAACACTCTCACCACTGAACAGTTGTCTGCAATACTTGGAATATCTACAAGAGCAGTTGAGAAAAACATTAAAAATCTCAGAGAAAAAGGGATAATTGAAAGAGTCGGAGGCAGAAAAACAGGCTGTTGGAAAGTGAAAAAGATCCTGTAATAGAAATAAATTCATAAAAATATGTGGAATTGACAAAAATCAGAGAAATCATTAATATTCAGAAGAATTCTCCCCGACGAAGGGGACAGGGGAGTTATAAATGAGTGAAGGGGGCTGTATGAACTACATAAGTTTAATGTTTGCTACTGTTCTGATAATTGTGATCTCTTTAACCGGTTGTGCCACGAATCAGAAAAAAGAGGTTGATGAGCTAAAAAAAGAGATAATAAGGCTTCAGGAAGATATCAGGGAGATGAAAGAGCTTTTGAAGGAGAGCAAAACTCAGGAAATGCCGGAGAAGAAGGTTGAAAAGACTGAGCCGGTTAGGCCTGTTGAGCTGCCGCCTCAGGAGCCTACATTGAATCCACAGCCCCAAAAGATCGAAATTGTAAAACCTGTTACCACAGAAGAAAAAGAGATAGTTCATTATTACAATCCCCGGATGGGGAAAAACAAGGTTTCGGTGCGGATCACTCCGTGGAAAGATGGAAAGAGAAAAATGTATTTGTACGATCCTTTTGGAAATGTCTCGTTTGAACGGGAAGATGTGAGAATGAGTTACAGTGATACGGCGACAATTAAGAAATTTCATGATAATGGTGCAGTTGCAGTTCTTTATATCCATATGAATCCTGGTGCAAGCATGTACTGGTATGAAACAACAATTACTTTCAGTATAAACAATGAACCGGAATGGAAAACTTCTCTTCAGCAGCCGGCTACACTGGAAGATCACTTAAACAGCAAATTTTACTGGGACAAAATTACAAAAACATGGAAAAAACAGGAAATCATAAGAGAACAGCCTGTTCCCAAGTGAAAAAGTTTCTTGTATAACCTGAACTTTCCCATAAAACATAAAAAGTTTCTTGTATAGTCGAAACTTTCTGTTATAATATAAAAAGTTTCTTGTATAGTCGAAACTTTTGGAGGTGTGGCTATGATTGAAAGAGAACAATATTTTGAAAAGATAACTCCTTTTGTGAACAAGCCTGTGATAAAGATAATAACAGGGCTTAGAAGGTGCGGGAAGAGCACTTTTTTGAAGATGTTCATAGACCGTCTGTTTAAGGAGAGTGGCAAAAAAAAGAATATAGTTTACATAAGTATGGAGCTTATGGAGTTTGAGTTCATTACAGATTACAAAGTGCTTTATGACCACATTAAAAAGAGTATTTCAATAGGTGGTGAAAATTATATTTTTATTGATGAGGTTCAGGAAATAAATGGGTGGGAAAAAGCTGTAAATTCTCTGCTTGCCGAAAATGCAGGGGATATTTATCTGACTGGTTCAAATTCCCGTCTTTTATCTTCAGAATTTGCAACACTTCTTACCGGAAGATATGTTGAAATACCTATGTTCCCGTTAAGTTTTAAAGAGTTTCTTCTTTTTAGAGAATCAAAGAATAAAAAAAATATTGAAAAGGAGTTTGAGCTGTTTCTTAAATTCGGAGGATTGCCGGGAATTCATTATCTTGAACTGGTTGACGAAGTTGTTTTTCAATATATCAAGTCTATTTACAGCACGATACTTCTGAAAGATATTGTTTCAAGACACAGTATCAGGGATGTTTTTCTTCTTGAAAAGATTGCCGCTTTTATTTTTGATAACTGCGGTAGCATTACAAGTTCAAAAAAAATTGCCGATTATCTGAAATCGCAGCGTTTAAAAACAGGAGTTGATACTGTCCAGAATTATATCGGATATTTAAATGATGCCCATCTTTTCTCAAAATCAGGGAGATTTGATCTGAAAGGCAAAAGATATCTTGAGCTTTTTGAAAAGTATTATTCAGGTGACCAGGGTATCCGCCACAGTGTTTTGGGGTATAAAAAGAATGATATAGCGGGAATTCTTGAAAATGTTGTTTATCTTGAGCTTTTACGAAGAGGCTATACTGTTTCAACAGGAAAATACGATGATCTTGAAGTTGATTTTGTTGCTGAAAAAAATAGCGTCATCAAATATATTCAGGTGACATACCTTCTTTCTTCAAAAGAAACTGAAGATAGAGAATTCAGACCGCTTGAAAAAATTCAGGACAACTATCCTAAAATGGTACTTTCAATGGATACTGTCTGGGGAGACAACAGAAACGGAATAGAAAGAAAAAACATAATAGATTTTTTATTGGAAAATTGAGGAAAACAGGAATCTATCACAGCTCAGCAGATTCAGAAATAAGCATATCGCCAGAACTTCTTATATTTCCTTGAAAAAAAATGTGGCAGGGTTATCATGTTTTCAGGCATTTGTTATTTTGCTTTTTTATGGTTGTGAAGGAGTTTTTATGAGTAGTGACGATATTAGATGGGTACAGCGTTTCAAACATTTTGAACAGGCTTTTGATCAGTTGCGCAAAGCTGTTGAGCTTGCAAACAGTCGCAAACTGACTGAACTTGAAGAGCAGGGGATGATCCAGTCTTTTGAATATACTCACCAGCTTGCCTGGAACACATTGAAAGATTTTCTTGAGGATCAGGGGCATCTTAATTTGTATGGATCAAAAGACAGCACCCGTGAAGCTTTTAAAAGGGGACTTGTTAAAAACGGTGAAGTGTGGATGGATATGATAAAAAGCAGAAATCTCAGTTCTTACACATATAATAGGGAAATTGCTGCAAAAATAGCTCGCGCCATAGTTCATGATTATTTTGCTGAATTTAAAAAACTTATCAATGTATTTAGCGAATATTGACCACATTAACAGAGTCGGCATTATTTTTTATGAGCAAAAATCAGGATAATTCGAACTTGTACTTTGACATATCTTAATTTTAAGAGGCAGGAATGGGAAAAAATTTTCTTTTAATAATAGTATCTGTTCTGATTTCATGCAGCAGTGGTGTTTCGGTAATTGGTAATGATGAGGATACAGACAAAAATTTGCCGGATGAAAATTATTCTTCAGCAAATAAAACTACAGGGCAACTTTGTGTGTGTGACAATGAATGCATGGATTCTTATGGTTTAGAAGGAATTTGTTTCTACGGAATTTGTGCACTTGCAACAGATTCCTGCGAAAAGGGATGTCCTCAAGATCATATTTGTCGGAATTTCAGTATCATAGAAAAGGATGTTTGTTTCAGGAAGTGGATTGTAACCGATAATGTTCCAAATTGTGAAGGGGTTAGCGATCTCGATTTTTCATGTATAAAC
>SLGQ01000147.1 GCA_007136595.1 Candidatus Sumerlaeota bacterium
CAAAAACCATAGCTGATAAAAACCCTGCTGTTCCAACTATTGAAAATAAAATGTCCTGCTTATTTTCAATCGCCCCTTCACCTCTTACACTATTTCCGGGGGCAAAAATTATGAACAAGGAAAGCAACAATGATAAAAACAAAATCAACCAATAAGACTTTTCCTTTCTTTTTTCTACTGCATAAAAAAATGTTAAAGCAAGCAGCAAAAGCATTGAAGCTTCATTGGAACCCATTATTGATAGTGAAAGAATCATTCCTGCAAAAACAAAAAGATGTTTCCTGTCAGCCTTGGGCAGAAAATCCATTATCAAAATGAAGTACAAGGTCAAAATTATCGGAACAGTATATGTTAAAGCTCCGACTAACCAGAAAAACCCCTGGGGAACGCTCGGCATCCCTGTAAAATAAAGAAAAAAGAAAAACAGAGAGAATGACATGATCTCCCTTGAAGATCTTTCAAATACGATCTTATGAAAAAATATGGTTACAGAAAGCAGAAAAAACACAATTAAAGTGAAAGAAACCAGCCTATATAAAAGGATAGACTCAAGCAAAAACAATGTGGAAAGGAGGAAAGTTGCAAAAATCCGGCCCGACCAGCCAAAATACATGAAAACCTGAGAACCGTACCACCCCATATCTCTTGCTCTGACAGTATAGCAGTAATCATCGGCGGAAAAATAAGAAAAAAACGGTAAAACAAGCAAAGGAATTATCAAAAAAAAGGGAATTAAAAAAAATATTTTTCTTTTCATTTTCAGTATTCTCTATCAATGATATAAGGGGGTCTCCTTTTTGATTCCATGTATATCCGCCCTACATATTCTCCTATCACCCCTATTCCTATCAACTGTATTCCTCCGAGAAAAAGGATAAAAGTT
The DNA here is from genome assembly GCA_007136595.1 of Candidatus Sumerlaeota bacterium. Classification (GTDB taxonomy): domain Bacteria; phylum UBP6; class UBA1177; order UBA1177; family UBA1177; genus SLGQ01. The sequence goes on from SLGQ01000147.1 coordinate 884, forward strand.
AAAAGGGAAGCATATCCCGGCACATCTATTCCCTGGACAATTGTCCGGATAACAATAAAACTTGCATATATAAAAGAAGAAAATGATATGAAAACTCCGATATAAAGCCAAATCCTGAGAGGAACGGTGCTAAAGCCGGTTATGCCGTCCAGAGCAAGGTTCCACAATCTCCATCCATTAAAGGTTGTTTTACCTGCCACCCTTTTTTTTCTTCTGTATTCAACTGAAGCAGTTTTAAAACCGACCCATGAAAAAACACCTTTCATGAATCTCTGGTTTTCAGGAAGCTGCTTTATTGCGTTGACTACTTTTCTTGACATCAAACGGAAATCTCCGACATTGGCAGGCATTTGTATATCAGATATTTTATTGTGCATCCTGTAAAAAAGGTTAGCGGTGAATTTTTTCAAAAAACTGTCTGTTGATCTGTCACCCCTTTTTGCAAGTACAACATCATAACCTTCTCTCCATTTTTTCAAAAGCTCACTTATTAATTCAGGAGGATCCTGAAGGTCTGCATCTATCGGGATCACAACTTCTCCCGTTGCGTGATCAATTCCTGCTGTCAGAGCAGCTTCTTTCCCGAAGTTTCTTGAAAGATCTATTATCCGTATATTTCCACTGTTCCCTTTCTTGCTGATCAATTTTTCAAGTGTTCCGTCACAACTTCCATCATTGACACAAACTATCTCATAAGTGCAACCTGTGTCATCCATAACTTTACAAATTTCATCAATAAAGATATTAACCACCTCTTCTTCGTTGAAAAAAGGGGTTACAATAGAAACTTCAATTTTTCCTTCAGCCATCTTTTGCTCCCTTATGAACAGAACATTAAGCTAATATATCAGATTTTTCGTCTTAAATACAATCTTTTAAGAATTATTTCAGGATATCCCCACTTTAAGAGGCACTTTACAACGATCTTTCCTTTTTTTATTCTGGAAACATATCTGAAATCATTTAATAAGTTATGGATAGACGATACACTCAAATATGTAGCATGAGAGCAAACATGATAAAATATTTGAGACACTGCTTTTTCAAAAACCTTTTCATCACAATATCTGGAAACTTTATTATATTCAACAAGTGTTTTCAGCCATTTTGAGATATTTTTTATATCTCCTATTTTCAAAAACTCGGTATGGAATCTCATTTTGTATATTAAAGAGTGAGTGTCTGTCTCAAACTCCATGCCGGGAAATGCAGACTTAAAAGCTTTTTCCTGAATTTCTGATATTAATTTCAGTCTTTCCTGAAACTTCTTTTCGTTAAAAAAAATGTTGCCTGAAACACTCCAGTCAGAGATTCTGTATTTGAGCAAAGGTTTCGGGATATTTGCTGTCTTAACACCTTTGTCTATCATCTCAACCCACAAGTTATAATCCTCTGTTCCTTTAAAATCTTGAGAATATTTCAGATCGTTCTTCACGAACAACTCTCTTTTGAACATCACTGTAGGGTGGACGAAAGAGCAGAAAAACAGGGAATTTGCTTTTATTTCATCGTTGCTGACAGGGAGTTTAAGTAAACCTCTCCTTAAAATTGAACCGAACCTTTTTACAAAAGTTCCGCAAAGCCCGATTTCAGGGTTACTTTCCATAAATTCAGACTGTGTTTTCAGTCTATCAACACAGGCAGTATCATCCCCATCCATTCTTGCAATATACTTTCCTTTTGCTTCGCTTAATCCTCGATTAAGAGAATATATCAATCCCATGTTTTTTTCATTTTTTAACACGCTGATGCGAGGATCATTAAAAGAATCTATTGTCTCTGAACTTTTGTCAATTGACCCGTCATCAATGATAATAAGTTCAAAATCGGTAAACGACTGTGCGAGAATACTTTTAACCGCCTCTCTTAAATATTTTTCGCCGTTAAAAACGGGGAGTATTACAGAAATTTCAGGAGTTCTCATAGCTCTCCTCTTTCCAACTCACAAACCTTACAAAAAGTGTAGCCAATATCAATATTTGCCCATAAAGATATTTTCCTTCAACGATGTTGGATATCACCGGATATTTGATCGCAAACAACAAATTGTCAGGAAATGCTATAAATACATATCCGGCAAAAAACATCAAATGATCGGAACTCGTTAAGCAAATTTTTTCGCTGCAAATAAGAACAAGAAACAAAGGCAACAGCCAAACCAAAGCAGTAGTCCATGAAACAGGAGAAACAGAAACAGAAAAAAGAAGCACTGCCAACCAGAATTCCCAGTATCTGTTTCTGTTTGTTATCAACTTTGAAAGCTGCTGCTTCTTGAATTGAAGATATGCCACAACAAAGAAAAAAATCGTACAGAAAAACAAAAGGACATAAACTGATGACACCGAAAGCCTTTTTGATATCGCCTTTGTTAAAGAAGCATTTGAATAGAAAAGAATATTGCTCGCTTTATAGGATCTTCCGTCTTTCAAAGATATTCCACGATCAAGCTCTTGCAATCTTTTTTGAAATTCAGCATCATCTAAAAGCATGGCTTCTGTTCCTGATTCACCATACTGAACAATTCTCGGAAGCTCTTTAAAATAGTATTTGCTCGTACTTTCAACACCGAACACTGCAAATGAAAGAAGGTTGATGAGAATAAAGCCAAAAAACATACCAATTACAGCTTTTTTCCTGCCACAAAGCATAAAAATCGGAAAGAAAATCAAAAGTTGGAATTTAACCAGAGCTACAACAGAAAGTAATGCACCTCCAGCAAAAGAAGTTTCTTTTTCATATATGAGAATTAAAGAAACTGTCATAATTAAAAGCAAGAACGGTTCAATCTGCCCCCGCTCAAGGA
>SLGQ01000091.1 GCA_007136595.1 Candidatus Sumerlaeota bacterium
TACTGTCATCAGGGTGCTTGACCGCCCAGGAAAACTTTCCACATGCCGTCATGAGCTTAGAAAAATAGAGCCTGTGGAATTTCATGAGCCTGTAATAAGCATCTCTTTTGATGATGTTTATATGTCGGCTGCAACTTATGGTGCAAATGAGCTTGAAAAAAGGGGAATGAAGGGAACTTTTTTTGCAACAAAGGATTATACTTTAAGTGGAGAAGAAAAATATGCCGGAGAAAAAAACCTCATCGATCTTAGTTTTTCAGGGCATGAAATAGGATTTCACGGTGTAAAGCATCCGTTTTTTTCAACTTATGATTTTGAAGATATGGACGCAGAATTCGAGGAAGGCTTGCATTGGCTTAATTCTCTGGGAATAAATAATCCCGGCATTGCTTTTCCTTTCGGAGATTTTGACGAAAGAGTGATTTCTCTTTCAAGAAAATATTTTTCTTACGGCAGAAGCAGCATTCATGGACTCAATGATTCAGCTTTTTCCAGATATGAGTTAAAGATCTTTCCAGTTACAGCAGATACCACTCTTGATGAAATGGTTGATTTTGTCAGTGCTGTGGAGATAAACAATGTGTGGGGAATTTTTCTTTTTCACGATCTTGGAAGCTTTGAAAGTGACTATTACTATGAAACACCGCTTGATGATTATATTGCACTTCTTGATGAAATTGAGAAAAGAAATATTGCAGTTAAAACGATAAATGAAATAATATCCGTAGAAAGTTTATCGCCTTTTTGATATAGGCAGGAGAAAAAATGATAAAAAAAGTGACAATAATAAATGATCAGGATGTGATCAAAGATGTACTTGCCCATTTCTTTGAAGCTGAATCGGTGGAAGTTGAAACTTTTGACACGGGTTTACAATTCATTGAAAACGGTTTTTCCACAAAAGACACCTCCCTTTTTATTCTGGATATGATTCTTCCGGATATAGGAGGGATAGAGCTTTACGACATGATAAGGGGATATGAGTCAGAAGTTGAAAGAAAGCCGGTGTTTTTTATAAGTGCAAGAAATATTTCATCTGATCTCAGCAAAAGAATGAAAGAAGATAAAATGCTTTCTTATTTTCAAAAACCGATCGATCCGGAAGAAATTGTTGACTTTGCAATGAGGATATTAAAATGAAAAAAATTCTGACCATAATTCCAATACTTTTTCTTTTTGCAGGGACCATTTTTGCCGACTGTAAACAAACTGAAGAGCGGAAATTTTCCATTGAGGGAACTTTCGGATGGACACATGTTTCAAACAGCAAAAACTGGCTTTACGACATGGAGAAATTCACTTATTTTCACTCAGAGAGTTTCAATATATCGCTTTATCATGAAGGTTTTTCAAGATACGAGCAGAGAGATGACCTGATAGGGACAAGAGCCACCATCAAACCCCTTGAACTTACAACTTTTGTTGTTGATTTTTTCTATACTCCGAAAAACGATTTCATTGCCAGAACAAGAAGTTCGGTTGAAATCATTCAAAATTTCTGGTGGCACAGACAGCTAGTTTTTTCATTGGGATACAGTTTCTTTGATTTTGGAAATGATCTTGAAGGTGAGTATGCATGGATCCACATGTTTACTCCGGGGATAGAATACTACCTCCCTCTTGGTTTTTTTGCCGGATACAAAGCCTTTCTTGTAGTTAACAGAGATAGCGAACTGATTCATGCCCACATGGGTTACTTTGCGTGGGATAACAGTAAAGCTCTTACAACTTTAGGTTTTTCTATCGGTGAAGAATTCATTGCATATTATTCTTCTCAGGGAATAGAAGTCCGCAGTTTTTTTGCAAGAAGTATGATCAAAGTTCTGTGCCCTTTTTATATTGGAGTTCAGTATCAGTTTACTATAGCCGGAATAGAGAGTAAGAGAAACGAAATAACGGGGATGCTTAGATATGATTTTTGAAAACTACAGGATCATTGTCCTGATTAATTTGGTGCTGGTTTTCTTTCTTGTAATATCAATAGTTAATATTGTTATTCTCAATGTTCACTATAATCTGAAAGAAAAGAGAAAAAAAACAAGGTTTATCCTCTGGGATTCCGAGTTCCTCAGAAGTTTAAACAAAAAGAGCGAGATGAGCAATGTCTATGAAAACACAGCTCTTTTTGTTGAGTGGGCTATTTTCTATTTCACCAGCTTCAAGGGTAGAATTCCTCAAAAGCTGAAAGAAGTGTGCATTGAGCTTAAGGTGCCGGAAAAGATGGCATCTTATCTTGGAAGCAGTTCCCGTCAAAAAAGAGTTCTTGCCTTGCTCTTTTTTTCTTCAAGCAATTTACCTGTTCCCCAAACTACAAAAGAGCATCTTCTTGAAATGGTAAATACAAAAAAAGGATCTGAATTTTACCATGCGGCATCTCTGCTTGCTCTTAACTGGCCCAATGACTATGGGATTACAGTTATTTCAGCCATAAACAGCGATGATTCCATGACAATGAACCTTAAACTGGCAGTGGCAAGAAAAATAAAAGTTTTTATAGAACACAACTACAGCAAACTTTTTGAGCAGCTTGAGCACAACATGGAGTCAAAGTTTTTTATGATAGAAGCTGCCGGGGTTTTAAAAATAAAAAGTGCCGTCCCGATACTTAAGGAGCTTTTTGCAGAAGGAAGTTTTGAAGTTATGTTAAGAAGCATGAAAGCCTTGAGCGATCTTGAGTGCAGAGAAATGGCAGAAGAATTCCGGATCAAATATGAGCAGGAAGAAGATATGATGTTTAAGACTCTGTTTTTCAAGAGTTTTATCGGGATTGCAGATAACTCTCAAATTTCTGTGATAATCAAAGAAACAAACAACAGGAACTGGTTTGTAAGATATGCCGCAGCAAAAAAACTTGCCAAAATGGGTGACGAAGGAATTAAAGCCCTTCTTGATTGCAGAGGAAATGATGCCTGTGAACTGGCACTTGCTGAAAGCGGATTCAATAAAGCGGGCGGGGTGGCGAAATGACTTTTATAAGATTTTTAATGATATACGAATATGTCATACTGATATATTTTCTTGTGATCAGTGTAGTTTACCTTGTTCTTTCGGTGCTGGCTTACTTTAAGATCAGAAATTACTTGATAAACTCAAAAGCAGACAACTTTGAAGAAAATTACTATACCGGACTTTACAAGCCTGTTTCTATATTGATTCCGGCTTACAACGAGGAGGTTTCCATCGTTGATTCTGTAAAGTCTGTTCTTTCTTTGAACTATCCTGAATTTGAAGTGATTGTCATAAATGACGGATCCACTGACAAAACTTTTGAGGTACTCAAAAACCATTTTGAAATGGTCGAGCTTGTTCTGGACAAGGAATACAGGGAGTCAAAGCCTGAAATTGAGTCAATATGGACATCAAAAACCGACAAGATAATGGTTGTCAACAAATTAAATGGCGGAAAAGCTTCAGCATTGAACATCGGAGTTCATGTAAGCAGATATCCTCTTGTCTGTAATATAGATTCTGATTCAATACTTGACCGCAATGCACTTATGATAATAGCAAAACCATTTACTAAAGACAGCCGGGTAGTTGCCGCAGGGGGAATAATCAGAGTTGCAAACAGTTGAGAAGTTGAACATTCACAGATAAGAAAAGTAAGGTTTCCTAAATCAACCCTTGCGGGATTTCAGGTTGTAGAATATTTAAGAGCGTTCCTGATGGGAAGACTGGGGTCGGA
>SLGQ01000088.1 GCA_007136595.1 Candidatus Sumerlaeota bacterium
ACTTTATTTCTATGTCAAGTACCCTCTCGATTTTTGTATCATTTTTTAACAAAAGAATGGTGTGACAGTTATCTTGAAAAATGTACCGTAAATTTTTCTTTCCTTGAATTATATTTTGATTCATGTTATTTGTTTATGATATTTGAGGAGGAGTGCTTTGAAAAACCTGTTTCCGTTGATACTGGTCATCACTTTTTCACTTATTTCCTGTACAAAGGAAGTGACTATTCCCGTTATTGTCACTACAGATACACACGGTGCATTTTTCCCGGAAGAAGGATCAACGATTTCTCTGGCAAGTGCTTCAACTTACATAAAGAAACAACGGTCTAAAAACAAAAACCTGATACTTCTTGACAATGGGGATATCCTTCAGGGCAGTATGGCTCTTGAGTATTTTAATCTTGTCAATACAGATTCTCCCAGCATCGTATCTGTTTTAATGAATTATCTTGGTTACGATGCCGCATCTGTGGGGAACCATGATATAGAATACGGGAAAGAAGTTTATAGAAAAATTGAAAAAGAGTTTCAATTCCCCTGGCTTTCTGCAAACATTGTGGAAAAAAAATCGCAAAACCCCATCTTTAAACCATATACTGTGATAAAAAGGGGAAACAGAAAAATCGCCATCTTGGGACTCTCAACACTTACAACTCAAAAAGCATTGAAATTTAACGAAAAAGATGAAACAGAAGTTCTTGATCTTGTTGAATCTGCACAAAAATGGATCAACATAATAAAAAAAGAAGACAACCCTCATATCATTATCGGACTTTTTCATGAAGGGCTTAACTTTACAATACCTGTAGCAGAAAATGTTCCCGGTTTTGATATAATTTTTACGGGACATGACCACCAGGAACACAATTTAAAACTTACTTCATCAGATGGAAGCGAAGTTGTTATACTCGGAGCAAAAGAAAGGGGAAAATCATTGGTTCACCTGGATATAAAGTTAAGGGGAAACAGAAAAAAACTGGAAGGAAAAATCATAGATCTTCAAAATGTACCTCCCGATCCCGGTTTTATAAAAGCAGGTGCAAAATCAATGAAAATGGTTGAAAAGTATAGCAGAGAAACTGTCATTGAAGTTGATTTTCAAATAAACAGTGCCGGCAAAAACACAAAATATATGGAAATTCTCCACAACACACTTTTAAAACTTACTGATGCACAAATTTCGATAACTGCACCGGTATCAAGAGATTACTCTGCCGGACCGGGAACCATAACCCGCAAAGACCTCTTTAACCTTTACCCCTTCATAAATTATCCCGTTGTGCTGAAACTGACAGGAAAAGAAATTACAAACCTCCTTAACTACTCAGAAAAACTCCAGAAAGACAATCACCCGAAAAAAAGGTTCTACAACAATCTTTCGATAAAATACCGCAATGAAACAGAGCTTGAAGAAAACATGTTCTATACAGTTGCAATGAATTCCTACCACGGCTCAAACGGCGGCAGAATGCTTCAAAACGGTGCAGGACTTGATGAGGATACTATCGCAGAAAGAACAGTTAAAGTTATAGATAAAAATATACGGGAATATTTATTCAGATGATTTATCAGTGAATTTTATTTAATTCAGGCACAAACTTAAAAGAGTTATATATGGAATTAATATATCCGACAGGTTCGGGATGATCAAAAGATACACTCCACACTATTTCACCTTTTTCAGTTATTTCAAACAGTTTTGTTTCTTCAGATTCTCCGAATGAACCTGCTGTCACAAATATGTTCCCGTTTTCAACTGTCTGTATCGATCCCCAGAAACTGGTAAACCATTTGCTGTCAATCTCAGATCCGTCAAACTCAAAAATTATTTCCGCTGTCATCTCAGTTTCATCGATCCTGTACTTTATTACCCTGCTGTATCCCCTTTCAGGAGAACCGTTGTCATAAAACAGTATTTCATTCATCTCAGGATAGTTTATTTCAGGAGCATGGGCAAATTCTATCCAGGGGTCAGGGTGATCTGAAATCATTTCAAAATCCCCGTCTTTGCCGAAAGTCCAAAGAACATTCCCGCTTTCCATATCAATTTTAAAATATTGAGAAAGATTTCTGGAATTTACATAAGTTATATCTTTTTCCTTGAACATATTTACATGGTTGGAATGTGTCCAGTCACACAGGTCACCAGTCGGGCAATCGGGAACTTCAAAGTGATCGGCATAAGTCCAATGCCACAAAGCATTGTAATCTCTGTCATAATTTATTATATAGTCAGTTATCACATTGCCGACAGGATTGAATTTGAGCATCACAAGAGAATCGTCAGGAAGTCTTCTGTAAATGTGGTGCCAACTGTTAAAACCGTTGTGAACACTTTTAAGCTCTATTGATCTCCATATAACATTTCCTTTCAGATCTATCTCTATTGCTTCCTCAGCAGGAATATCTGCCATGTTGGGACCTTTTGAAAGGCTCATAAGAACCGTTCGGGTATCTTCAATGTAGCTGACATCCCCTATTACATTGAAACCTGCCATATAATATTCAAAATACCAAACTACAAAGCCATCAGTATCAAGCATCATCACTATCGGTTTTGAAAGTTCATAAGGATCTGTAAAATAAGTGAACATCAAAAACCCTTCCGCTACTTTTGACGATTCGTTAACTGTCAAATCCATGTAGGGAACGCTGTCAGGCAAAGACCCCGCAGTAAACAGGGCAGTTTGAACAGGTTTATCAAGGTCCTGTGCAGAATATATCTCAATTGTATAATCTGTTTCAGCTCTCATACCCCACAGAAAGAAGCTGTGGCTGACCGCTTTTTCCCCTTTAATTTCATAACCTTTATGTGCCGGGCTGAAATATCTTACAACGATCTCTGTTTCAATATCTGTTGAAAAAGATAAAAAGCATGAAAGTCCGTTGTTTTCATTTTTTTCAATGTTAATGTCAGATATCTCCAAATGGATTTCGGATACAGACTCACTGCAACCGACTAAAAAAACAAAAAAAACAACAAAGAGAACCCTAGTCATCTGAAATATTTGTCCCAATCAGTTCAAATCTGTACGCTCTGTAAATTGAAAATTCAGGTATTTGCTCTTCACCTTTGATCCTTTCAAAAAGAAGCCTGTTCTTTTCAGAGTTGTCAGAAGGATCGACTTCAATAACCAACGCTCCGAGCGGTCCATCACCATACATCTGCCTTAAAACATCCGGATAAAAACCGCTTCCAAGTGATCCCGAAACGACCAGTCTGTTTCCGTTTCCAAGCTCTTCAACATTACTTACAACAGGGCTGAAACCGTACCACAAAGGATCCTCTTCTATTACAAATTCCCAAACTTGTCTGATAGTTCCACCATATCCGTCTGTCGGATCAGGAGTAATCTCATATTCAACAGCTCTGCTGTAGTGATTTGATGAAAACGGAGGAAATGTAAAATTTCTTGCAAGTCCGTTATCAAAAAGCATGACATTTCCATTTTCCAGTATCACAGGAGAATGGGGTCTGAAGGGCCATGCAAAATCGTCATGGTTGGCAAAACCCATTACAACTTCATTGTCATCGATAGGATTTCCATCTTTATCAAGAGGGTCAAGTAAAAACTCCTGGTATCTGAAATCGAAATTGGAATAAACTTCATGCGGTTTCCCTGCTATCGGCATTCTATCGTGAATGTAGTTTTCTCCTCTGAAATCACCAACATTTACAGCAGGATTACCGGGTTCATAGTTTTCCATATAGGAATCACTCATCCCGTCACCGTTTTCATCATCAATATAAGCTGTAATATGGGGTGCAAGAAACCACTTCAAATATCCGGAATGGGTTATTTTTGCAATTCCCGACCTTTGAGAACAAAGAAGTATGGCATCATCCTGAGGATCATACCATATCGAGTTATGGTGAACCGGTGCATTTGCCCCGCTTGCCGGGTTGCCTTCTTCCATCATAGGGATATCATTGAAAAGATCAGCAACATCAGGAAATATCTTTTTTAAATCCCAGGTTCCTCTGAGAGTTTTTTTTCCGGGATCTATTTCTATCATCCTTTCGTAGCTCCACCCGTCATCGATCTTGCTTACGGCAAGAAGAATGTTCCCGTCATCTTTAAAAACAAAATCGTGATGTATTTCATGGAAACCGAACTGGGAAACATCCCATTTTTCCTTTTCAAAACCCATAAAGTCAAATTTGTAAAGCAACTCATCTCCGTCTGACAAGTAAAGATGCTCTCCTTTTACTCTCAAAGGAAAGACGACAGGAAATGGAAAATCGGTAAACCACCTTATTCTACCAAGCTCATCAACTGCAAGAGCATACATTTCAGGTCTTGATCTGGGGGTTTTCAACCAATTTACAATAGTCCATCCGCTATTGATCTCACCTGTTAAAGTGACCGTTGGAAAATCTTCAGGAAGAGGATCGGTTCCAACTGTCAGCTCCAACTGATCCACCATGACACCTTTTGAATCGTAAGCTTTTAATGTTACTGTATTTTCGTGGTCGGGGAAAAGTCCGAGAACAGGAATGAAGTTTCCATTTTCAGATGCGGCATTATAAACCCTTGTAAAAGGGTCTTTTCCTTCTGTTATATCGGCTACTGAAACTTCAACTTTGGCAACAAAATCTGACAAAATTTCAATTTCTGCAGAAAGAGGAATGTTCCCTGAAGGATTAATGGTCATCTCCCCGAAAACTTCATCATCGACGATCTCATGATCATTGTCGGTATCTTCATCGGAATCGGTAATAGTATCATTTCCGCCTGAACTGCATCCGGCAAAAACAATAAAAAACAGTGAAAAAATTACAACGGCTATTTTCATTTCATTTCCCTCCGACCCTTTAACACTTTTTATTTTCCGACAGTTGTTTTTCAACAATAAATATTTCCCACAAGTCCAACTGTTTTTTTAACTTCTTTGATGGTTTCTATTGCAACCGTACGGGCTTTTTCACCGCCCTCTTTAAGAACTTTTTCAACAAAATCAGGGTTCTTTTCAAGTTCAGCTCTTTTTTCTCTCATTGGAGCAAAGAACTCTTTCATAGCTTCAAGAAGATCCTTTTTTGCGTGTCCGTAACCGTAACCTCCTGCACGGAGTTTTTCCGCCATTTCATCCACTTCCGGTTTTGATGCGAAAAGCTTATATATATCAAACACCGTACATTTTTCAGGATCTTTAGGATCTTCAAGAGGGGTGGAGTCTGTAACAATTCCCATTACCTGCTTTTTGAAATCTTTTGACGAAGAAAACATTTCAATAGTATTTTCATAACTTTTCGACATTTTTCTCCCGTCAGTTCCGGGAACTATCGCAACATCTTCCGGAATGTAAGGCTCAGGGAGAACAAAAACATCTTTCTGATAGTGAAGATTAAATTTTTCCGCAATATCCCTAGCAATTTCCACATGCTGTTTCTGATCTTTACCAACCGGCACAACATCCGATTTATAAAGAAGAATATCTGCCGACATTAAAAGTGGATAATAAAAAAGTCCAACATTTATCACTTCATTTTTTGCTGTCTTATCTTTATAGCTGTGTGCTCTCTGCAAAAGACCCATCGGAGTGTAGTTACCCAGAATAAAAGCAAGTTCGACAACTTCAGGAACCTGAGACTGAAGAAAAATTACACTTTTCAGTGGATCGAGTCCAAAAGCAAGATAATCAAGGACAATGTTCCATGTGTTTTCCGATAAAGCGGAAGGGTCGGGGTAACTGTTCAGAGTATGGTAATCGGCAATGAAATAAAAACCTTCATAGTTTTTACTTTGCATCATTTCAAACTGTTTTGCCGCACCTAAATAATTTCCGATGTGGAGTGTTCCAGTCGGCTTGATTCCTGATAAAGCTCTCATAACAACCTCATAACAAAAAACTGATTTATTTTAAATGGGGGACATTGTTTGTCAAATTATTAAACAATAACTCTCGGAATTCTCCGTGGAAGCCTTGTTAACAGCTCGTAGTTAAGCTGGTTACTCATTTCGCTGAAAGAAGAAACAGATATTGAAAGATCACCCTGATCCCCTATCATGACAACTTCATCTCCGGGTTTTGTGTGGGGAACATCCGTTATATCAATAGTGAAAGAGTTCATGCTTACTGTCCCTATCACACTCACTCTCTCTCCATTTACAAGAACTCTTCCGTGATTGCTCAGGCTTCTGCTGAAACCGTGACTGTATCCAACCGGGACTGTCGCTATTTTCATATCCTTTGAAGCAAGAAAAGAAGTTCCGTAACCTATGAACTCACCGGTTTTCACTTTTTTTGTGCTCATTACTTTGCTTTTCCAGCTTATTATCCTTTTGAGAGGATTTTTTCTTCCCTCTTTTTTTGTTATATAGCTGATATAAGTTTCCATATTGGACCAGTATCCATATTGCATTATACCGATCCTTGCCATATCCATTCTTGTGGCGGGATATCTCACTGCAGCGGCAGAACAGGCAGTGTGATATATTACAGGTTTCAAGCCCGATTCCTCAATATATTTGGAAAGCCTTTTAAAAGCGATCAGTTGCTGCTTTATTCTAAGGTAATTTGATATGCTTTCAGCCCCTGCATAATGGGTACAAAGCCCTTTGAATTCAACATGCTCCCAATTTTCTTTCAGAATTTTAACTACTTTCCTCAACTGCTCCCTGTCAAATCCTGTCCTGTTAAGACCGGTTTCAACTTCAACATGTATAATTGCTCTTTTTTTGAGCCTTCTTGCAATCTTTACGGCGTTTATAAGACGATCTTCATCAAAAACATAAAACTCAACTCCGTTTTTTATAGCCCAGCTTATCTCCGGATTTTCGATCATGCCCATTATGACAACAGTTCCTTCATTTTTCATCGCTTTTTTTACAGCCACAGCTTCTTCGGCACTGAATACACAGAAATGGTTTTGTCCGCAATCCTGTGCCATCGGAACAAAATATTCGATTCCATGTCCATAAGCATTTCCCTTAACGACAGAAGAAATCTTTGTTTTTTTTCCGATAAGCCTCTGAATAAACTTCATATTACCTTGATAAGCCGACTTGTTGATCTCAATTACAGAAGAATGATACATCTCAGATTTACGCCTTTTTATGATTGAATAAAATAGTTCCCCGGATATTTAAAAAAACGACATTTCCAGTATATAGGTTAAAAAAACTATGTCAAGGGGAGGGTTGTGTCACTATGTTAACAGAGGCAATGTGCCCTCTTTTGCAGAAAAAAGAGTGGTAGAGGAACAAGTTTTGGCAATATTTTTAATTATTTTTCAACTTATGATTTGAATCAGCTTCTTTTAAGGTCTTTTTCAATTTCAATGATTTTTTCTAAAGATAATCCGGTAATCTTTGAGACAAACTTATGATCCAATCCTTCAGAAAGTGCTTTCTTGCAGGTTTCAATCAAACCCTGCTCTATTCCCTTTTCTATTCCCTTTTCTATTCCCTTTTCTATTCCCTTTTCTATTCCCTGCTCTATTCCCTGCTCTATTCCCTGCTCTATTCCCTGTTCTATCCATTTTTGAACCAATGTCGGCATGATATCCTCCACATCATTACCAAGTTCTTCCTTCATTATATCATAAAATTTACTTTCTTCAACTTCATTTGTACGAATAAGATATTCTACCAGAACAATAATCCGTTCTTTATCCCCCGATATGTCGCTTTTATCTACATATCTGAAAAATGCTCTTATTTTTTCATCGCTCATTTTTTTTATGTTCTGCATCAGAGATAACACACTAAGAAGATATGCATTGTTCCCGAACTGTTCATTCTGTTTCAGGTCAAAATGTTTCGTGTCATAGAGAAAATATTCAAAATCAAGAACATGCTTCCTGAAAAATTTCGGTACTTTCATTGAATCTGAAAATCTTCTGTTGATATTCCATTTCGTTCTGCCGTGATAGAAAACTATCGGGATAATTGTTCTGAACCCCCTTTTTGCATTGTGATCTTCTTCAAACATCAGGAACTGATACTTGAGCAACTGCCATAGGATATCGGTGTCTTTGTAAGATTTGTGTTCAAATAGAAAGTAAATGTCAACAGGCTCTTCATCTTTTGTTTTTATCTTTATGATGAAATCGCTCAGATGGCTTCTTAACCGCTCATCAATGTGACATGAATCTTCTATCTTCATAGTTGAGAAGTCGAGTCTTTTAACAATTCCAGATGGGAGTGCTCCCATAATGAAGTCTTTTGTGTTCACCTCATTCTTAAAGGTTTTGATGAAGAAATTGTTGTGCACCGGCATCTTTTCTGACATTGACATCTCCAATTAAGACAAAAACTATATCAAAAACAGATTAGATGCAAAATAGGGAATGTCAAGAAAATCCTTTTCCTCGTGTTCTTTGTGTCCTTTATGGTTTAAATAGTTTCAATGCTTTTATCGTTTTTAACCACGAAGGGCACGAAGTGGAACCTTTCGTTATTTGACCTCTCCCCCAGCCCCTCTCCTAAAGGAAAGGGGTGTTTAAGCCCTTCCCCTTTCTTGCCGTGCCATAGCGAAGCGACGGCTGGAGGGGCAAGGGTTTGGGATGGGGTCTCTTCCTTAGTGTTCTTTGTGTACTTTGTGGTTTATCTTTTCTTTAACCACGAAGAGCACGAAGGGCACGAAGTGGGTGATCGTTAATTCATTGAATGGTTTTCCGCTCCCTTGTCAAGGGGAGCTGTCCGAAGGACTGAGGGGTTTGTCAACGGAAAGGTTCAGGCGGCAAGTCTCCACGGACTGAAAGTTCGTGCTATCACAGCCCGGGTTGTAGGCGAAGCCGTAGGCCCGGGAAAATAAAATCATTTTCTCCTCCCCTTGTCAAGGGGGAGGCTGGGAGGGGGTTTGGCAAAAGAGGGAGGTGGTGATTAGCTCCCTCTCTTTGTGAAAGAGAGGGCTGGGGAGAGTTGTTCTAAAAACATTTTCTTCATTTTATTTTTTATTGGGTTACACTGTTGTGAACAAATTTTTTGGAGGAGGTGTCATGTTCGATCTTGGTAATGTAAAAAAATGGTTCAGGGAACTTCCTGTTCAAGGTGAATTTGCAACGATAAGGATCGTTTCAAGTCATTCGGAGAACATTAGTGTGAGGAGCGATGTCCTTTCACCTGTAAGTTCAGGCAATGATTCGGGCTATATGATAACTGTGTATAGCGGTGACGGTAGCGGTTATGCGGCATCAACCGATTTTTCGCAGGATGGAATTAAAAAAACTTATGGTTTGGCAAAGAAGTGGGCTGAATTTAACAAAACAAGGAGCGTTGTCCCTTTTTCTGAGATCGAGATGCTTAATCCGAACGGAAAATATGGAAGTCCGATAGAAAGAAGATGGGAAGATATGAAGCTTGGCGACAAAATCGATTATCTCAAAATGCTGAACTTGGAGATGAATAAAGAGCCTAATATCGTTGACAGAATGGCTTCACTTAACTTTATAAGGAAAAATGTGTGGTATATCACTTCTCAAGGTGGTGAAACTCTTCACGAATTTGATTACATAATCCCTTTTCTTTCTCTTACTGCCGCAAAAGAAGGTGCCATTCAAAGAAGAAGCCGCGACAGTTTTGCGATTGCAATGCAGGGGGGGATAGAGGTTTTTGAAAAGGTGGGATTTGACAGGGAAAATGCGATCCGTCTTGCTGTCGAAGCTAACGAATTGCTTGATGCTCCGAACTGTCCTGAAGGAAAGATGGACCTTGTTCTTGATCCGGGGCAGATGGTTCTCCAGATACATGAATCTATCGGACATCCTCTTGAGATAGACAGGATACTTGGTGATGAAAGAAATTATGCCGGAACAAGTTTTGTAACGCCCGACATGATCGGAACATTCAAGTATGGAAGTGAACTGCTTAATGTCACATTTGATCCTACTGTCCAGGGAGAATTTGGAACTTATCTTTTTGATGATGACGGAAACAAGGCTGAAAAAGAGTATATGATCGAAAAAGGGATATTAAAGAGGGGTCTTGGAAGCAATATTTCCCAGAACAGATCGGCTCTTCCCGGCGTTGCCAACAGCCGTGCTACGAACTGGAACAGACCTCCTGTTGACAGGATGGCGAACTTAAATATGGAGCCGGGGAATTCAACTTTTGATGAGATGGTCGCTTCTGTTGAAAAAGGGATCTTCATGAAAACAAATCTTTCATGGTCAATTGATGACAGCAGGAACAAATTCCAGTTCGGTTGTGAATGGGGACAACTGATCGAAAACGGAAAACTGACAAAGGTGGTTAAAAATCCCAATTATCGCGGCATTTCAAGATATTTCTGGAACAATCTCAAAATGGTTGGGAACAGGGATACTCTTGAAATAAAAGGTGTTCCCAACTGCGGCAAGGCTGAACCTAATCAGGCAATTTTTGTAGGACACGCAAGTCCTGCGGCACTTTTTGCCGGTGTTGAAGTTTTCGGAGGTGAATAAGATGAAAAATTATTTTTATAAACTTGCTGACCATACTGTAAATCTTGCAAAGAACGGTGAATTCATTTATCTCAATTTTTCAGGCGAGCAATCCGATTTTGTGAGGTTCAACCATGCAAGAATAAGGCAGAACGGGTTTGTTGAGCAGTATTATCTTTCAATTTCTCTTATCCATGACCAAAAACAGACAGGCAGTTTTCTCACTTTAACTCTCAATGAAGAGCAGGATTTGAAAAACATTGATAAAGCTGTTGAAAATCTCAGGGAAACAATTAAAGAAGTTGATAAAGATCCTTATTTGCTTTATTCCACCGATGTTGTTTCAACGGAAACTGAAGAAGAGAGCCATCTTCCCGATCCTGATGAAATTGTTGCAGATATAATGAAGGAAGCGGGTGGAAGTGATCTGGTGGGGATTTTATCGACAGGGAACATTGTTGCAGGATTTGCAAACAGTGCGGGACAGAAAAACTGGTTTGAAAAGCCGAGCTTCAATTTTGACTGGAGTATTTATCACACTACGGACAAAGCTGTCAAGGCGGGATATGCAGGATATTACTGGAACAGTGATGAATTTTCCAAAAAAATGGATAAAGTGAAAGCTGAACTTGAAATAATGAAAAGGGAGGCTCTCACAATAAAACCGGGGAAATACAGGGTTTATCTTGCTCCTGCGGCACTTGACAGTTTCATGTCGGTTCTCGGATGGGGCGGATTCGGTCTTAAAAGCCAGAAAACTAAGAACAGTGCCCTTGTTAAACTTGTTGAAAATGAAGTTCAGCTTCATGAAAAAATTACAATACTTGAACACTGCAAAGACGGAGGAAACCCCAACTTTAACTCAAAAGGGTTCATTAAACCTCACTGCACAGCTCTCATAGAAAACGGGATGCACAAGGGATCTCTCATAAGTCCGAGAAGTGCAAAGGAATACGGTGTGGAACAAAACGGTGCAAATTCGATGGAATCTCCCGAAGCACTTGAAATGTGCAGCGGAAACATTGAATCATCAGAGATACTCAAAGAACTGGGGACAGGGATTTATCTTAATCATGTTCACTATTTGAATTATTCTGAAAGGTTGAGTTGCAGAATGACCGGCATGTCAAGATTTGCCGCTTTTTATGTTGAAAACGGTGAAATAATCGCCCCCATAAATGTCATGAGATTTGATGAATCACTTTTCAGAATGCTGGGTGAAAATTTTGTCGGAGCAACTGCTCAAAGAGAACGGATGATGAGCACGAACACCTATGGCGGAAGACAAACTGACAGCACCCTTCTTCCCGGAATAATCGTCAAAGACTTTTCTTTTACACTTTAAAGAAACAATAAAACTTTCCATCCTTACACTTGCGAAACAGTTAAGCTACCCTATTAAAACCCCGCCTTTATTCTCTGTTAAACAAAATCAAATGATTTCGGAATTGCAATAGATGGGTTGCAGGAATTCCGCTTCCAACCTATATGAGGTGCAGAGAAAATGCTGAAAAAAGGTGTTAAATGCAGGTTTTAAAATTAATTAAAATTAGAGGGAAAAATAGTTGAAAAGCTATTGAAACAACTTGATAATAATGCGGTGTTACTGATTTCAGGGGTCTTAAATATGTTCGAGCCTCTCAGCTACCCGACTGATGCAGAAATAGAAAATTTATTTTCAACTTTACCCGGAGATACATCAAGGCAGGTGCATAATCTTGTGAAGCTGTTGCGAAAGAAGAAGCCTGTGGGTTCCGGACTCAATCTGAATAGCCGGACACCATTTATTGGAAGTTTGGAACAAGCCAATCGTTATGTTAAAGGGATTATGAAACATTTATGGTTTCATCGTCAGCAATCCTTTCTTCTTACGCTTGAAGCATCATTTTGCCGGCAGAAGTCAATAAAGTTAGAGAAAGAGAATGAGATTCTTGCAGCGGAAAACAAAGAGCTTAAGCTTGCTAACGAGAGGCAGAAGAAACAGATAACGGAGCTGCTCGGATTCGGTTCAGGGAAGGAAAAAACCTTACAACATTCATCAGAAAAAAAGAAGCATCCTTCAGTTGACAGGAAACGGGGTGCACCTGTTGGACATCGTGGAGCCGCAAGGGCAGTACCTGACCATGTTGATGTTGTTAAATCATTTGATCCTGCGATATGCACATGTGGAAACACAGAGATAATTCCAACGGAGGAATATGATGTTAAATATATTGAGGACATCGAATTCAAGGTAAAATGCACAAAAAAACAATACTACCGGGGCATTTGTTTAAAGTGCGGTAAAGAAGTCAGGAATCCGGAAGCAGCCGGAACTCCCGTAGTTTTAGGAAATACATTAAAATCAGTACTTGCGGCAATGAGGTACGAACTTGGCGGCACTTACCGCAATCTCAGTAATTTTACTACACGGATACTTAATCTGCCTGTTACCCCTGCCGGTATATACGGATTGTTAAAAAGTACAACCGGCTCACTGTCACCATTTTATAATGCAATAGGAAACTCACTGCCGCAACAGCAGATACTGCATGGTGATGAAACCGGATGGAAAATGGATGGTGACAACTGGCATCTCTGGTGTATGTGCAACAAGAATCTTGCATATTTCCATGCGGATAAAAGCAGAGGCAGAAAGGTTATTAAAAATATCCTCGGTGAAACATTCGACGGATTGTTCCACGCTGATTTTTATGCTGCATACAACCATTTCCCAAATCTGCAAAGATGTCTGATTCACTACATCCGTGACATAAAGAAAGAAATTGAAATCCAACCTGATGAAACAATATTTCAGTCAATGCTTGATGAAGTTCAATCCATTATCAAAGAGGCCGTTAAACTTCAGAAAGCTGATATCCCGCCAGATGAAAAGCAAAAACAGAAAAAGCATTTGATCACAAGATTTGAAAAACTGGCTGTGACAAAAACAAAAAACAAAACAGCAGAAAAACTTCTCAAAAGAATTCGTAACCACAAAAACAGTCTGCTCAATTTCGTTGACTATCCCGATGCGGAATATCACAATAACAGAGCAGAACGGACAATAAGACCTTCTGTAATTGCAAGAAAAATGTCTTTCGGGAACCGAACCGTTGAAGGTGCCCGCAATCACAGCATTCTTATTTCAACTCTTCATACAATACGACTGAACAACAAAGACCCTGTGAAATTCATACATGATGTCATCAGCAAACCTGACGAAACTCTTCAGTCTTTTAATAAAATGATTTTAGGGTAGCTTAACTGTTTCCAAAACCATTCTCGAAAAACAGGGGTCAGTTATTCCCTTTAAAGTCAAGTAAAAATTGTTTCATTTTTTTCTCCGATATTGACAGGTTGTAAATTTTCTATATTGTTGTTTTGAGCAGTCT
>SLGQ01000188.1 GCA_007136595.1 Candidatus Sumerlaeota bacterium
ATATTCACAATCTTCGTCAACAAAAAACCGGGCAGATACTCTTTCAAGCTCATAAGAAAAGTGGGCTTGTCCTATGTTGTAAAACTTTGAAAATCCGCAGCTTAATATTATCCTTGATCTTCCGTCAGACAGAGACATGTCACTGTATTCATACCACCCTTTTTCAAGTTTCAGCGGCTCAAAATACCATCCGGCTTCACCATCTGTGATCTCTGTTATGGCAACAGATGAAACATCACAATTTCCGACTGTTTCAGTGGCAAAAGAAACGGTGTTGTCTCCCCACTCATGCTTCATCATAACCCTGTTTAAAATTAGGTTTCCGTGTTTTACAGGTGTGGGGTCAAAAGAGTTGAAAAAATCTTTCAGAACAAAAAAGGAGTCTTTTTTCCTTTCGGAATATTCGGGAGCGGTATCCCACGGTTCCCAGATGAACCTTTCCGTGACGCTTATTTCGCCGTTTGCAGAAGCAACGATCTTTATTCCTTCAGTAACGGCTGTTTCTCTTTCCAATGTGTCTCTGTCGTCATCCATTACTTGAAGTGCCGAAGGATCTGTGAAATGGAGTAAAGTCCACGGGATTCTTATGTGGAAAGTGTTTTTGTCAAGGATAACTGTGTCATGATGATCGGCATCTTCCACAGAACCTTTAAAAAACCTCAATCTCCCTATTTCCTGATCAAAGTCGGGAAAATAGTATCTTCCGTCATCGCTACCATGCTCGCCGCTGTTTTTCCATTTCACAAGTTTCCATGGTGCACCGTCAGTTGGAATTGAACGGTAAAGTTGTTCATCTCCCGATGTATAGTGCCATATTCCGTAAAGGTTGTAAGCTTCGGTTACAAAAAGTTCAGCAGAATTTTTATCAATAACAAGAGCAAATTCAGAGCGAACATCAGTTTCAGTTCCATCAGGGAGTATTGACTCTCCGGCATCTTCCCTGTAAGTGTCAATGCCGAGTATAAGAGGAGATATTTTATCAAAATGATCGGAAAGTTCGATTTTAATATGAAAATAGCGGAGATCTGCCGCCGCTTTGATCTCAGAAACCACGGTGTTCCCTGATTTTGAAATGGTATGAAACTCCGGTTTTGCAGGTTCAAAAGAAATAAGTCCGAAATTCTGCTCCGCAGCAGTAATATTGTGCCACAAACTTCTTCTTTCTGTGGGAAAATCAATTTCATCTGTTATCCATGTTCTTTTCCACCACTCATCAAGCCATGCAAAGAAAAGTCCGCCTGCACACTCTGTATCTCTGATGTTTTCAAACATCCGTGCGGTATATATCCCCTGATCTATTTCATCGTGCCCTCCATGATGCATACCCGAAA
Source organism: Candidatus Sumerlaeota bacterium (assembly GCA_007136595.1). GTDB lineage: Bacteria > UBP6 > UBA1177 > UBA1177 > UBA1177 > SLGQ01. The sequence goes on from SLGQ01000188.1 coordinate 1,332, forward strand.
CGGAATAGTGGGCATTGCCGATACTTGAAGGGACTCCGAATTCAGCTATCAGAAGAGGTTTGTCTCCGTAATGTGCTCTCAGCTTTTTCAGATATCCGATATAGTTGTTCCTTCCATAGTCGTCATAGTAACTGTTAAAAGCAGGTTCACTATTCATAAAATTGGGGTAATAGGGATAGGCGTGGTAACTTGCAAAGTATCCCGGCTCAAATTTTGAAACATCAAGCGGAGCAAGATCTATCTGGTTAGTATCTTCAAAAGAAAGTTCCTCTTCTGTTCTGTGTCTTAACGGGTCAAGTGTGGGCCAGCTTGAGTTGCTGAGAGGTCTTTTTACTCCGTATTGTTCAAATTCGTAAGTTGCAAGATAATCAACTCTTTCAGAAAACCATGCTTCAGCAGGGTCACAGTTTTCAATCTTAAAGAAATTGCCTTGAAAAGAAGTTTTTTCAGGATTATGGAAGTTTGTTGAAGCAACTTCGACCGGGTGAACTTCTCTTCCAATTATCCAGCCGATTATCCAGTTTGAAATGTTGGTCGTATAGCTTCCGTAAGCTCTTCCGAAACGGTGCCCTATCTCTGCATTTCCATGAGCTACATCAACCGCTTCTTTAATGCCGTCATCAAAATGTTCCGTAATGTTGTAGAGATCTCCGTTTTCTATATCTTCTTCATCAAGCCATATTCCGTGAAAAAGATAGATCGGTTTATCCGGATTTGTTTCATTATACTCTGCAAGGGCATCATAAAATCGTGGATAATGGATAGTATATGTCCTTAAAGTATTGAAACCCAGTTCTGTCATCTGGGCAAACCATCTCAGATAGTCGTCCTTTTCTGCGGCAAGATGTCCAGCCATTGTTCCCGGAACCCCGATACCGAGATTTACACCCGCGATGAATATCTTTTCAGTTGACTCTCCGTTGTTTTTATGGAAAAAACCATCCTTTAAAACAAAAGGCATCGGATGAGGAACAAATTCTTCTTCATCACTCTTCTTGTTGTCACAACCGGTAAAAATCTGAAAAACAAACATCATTAACAAAATCTTGAAAACTGCTGACAACATAAAAACCTCCCGATCAATTTCGGACAACTGTAACTGATTTTATGAAAAAAAGCAATCTAAAAAGATTATCGACCCCCTACATATTTCATTATACTGAAAGATGTGCGCCAAAAGCCCTTGAATCTTTCATTATACCGAAAGATTCGGCAGAAAACTTGACAAAGATTTCATTATAGTGAAAGATATGTTCAATTTTGTATCGGTTTTTTTGCGGGGGTTCTGATATGTTTAATATTTTTAAAAGGTTTAATTTCTGGGACGGTGTCGTCACAGGTTGCGGAATTGAAAGGGCTGATTATATTTCAGCTCTTGAAGCTATGCTTGAGCCAAAAAACATCATAACAATAACCGGCGGACGGAGAACAGGAAAAAGTGTTGTTGTAAGACAGTTTATCAGATATTTGATCAATGAAAAAAAGGTTGATCCGACAAAAATATTTTATGTTAACCTTTTTATCCAGAACATTGATTTTATGAAAAACCCGAAAACATTCAATGACATTCTCAATGAATGGAAAAAGAAATTCAATCATTCTCCAAACGAACGGCTTTTTATTGTTATTGATGAAGTTCAGGAAATAGCAAACTGGGAAAAAACCGTTGTTTCTCTTTATGAAGATTATACTGCCGATCACAAAATAATCATAACAGGTTCAAATGCAAAACTTTTAAGCGGTGAACTTCACACATATATTGCAGGAAGAAGTTTTGAGTTGACACTTTATCCTTTGTCTTTCATTGAATACTGTTCATTCCTGGATAAATCTCCGGACAGAACCACATGTATTGAATATCTGAATGCCGGCGGAATGCCTGAAGTTGTCAAAGTAGCAGATCTTTTTGCACGGCAGAACCTCATTTCAGCAACGGTTGATTCAATAATAGTCAGAGATATTGCAACCAGACATCAAATCAGAAACATAACTCTTTTAAGAAAAATTGCCGATTATTTTTGTTTCTCGCCGACTGATGAAGTTTCAAGAACAAGAATATCAAATATTTTAAAAGAAGGGGGCGAAAGTGCCTCTATAAATACGGTTTCAGAATATATGGAATACTTAAAAGATGCTTTTTTTATTCACGAGTGTCCTCTGTTGTCATACAAAAAAGGAGATGTATTAAAAAGTGTTCCCTTAAAAGTTTACCTGAACGACAACTCTTTTGCTAAAACAGCCTATGAACAGAGCGATTTTGGCAAACTGCTTGAAAATATTATATTTGTAGAACTAAAAAGACGCGGTTTCAAAGTAAAGACTTTAAAAATTGATAACGG
>SLGQ01000351.1 GCA_007136595.1 Candidatus Sumerlaeota bacterium
TGGATAGAGCAGGGAATAGAGCAGGGAATAGAGCAAGGAATAGAGCAAGGGATAGAGCAAGGGATAGAGCAAGGGATAGAGCAAGGGATAGAGAAGGGCAGAGAAGAAGGAGCTCTTCTTAAGGCAATAGAAACCTGTAAAAAAGCACTCATTAAGGGTTTGGATATTGACACAATAATTGAGCTTACTGGTTTTTCAACTGAAAAGATCAAAGAAATTCAAAAGACATTAAAAAACAATTAAGTCAACTCTTCTGTTTTCATTGGATATTTTGATTCAAGTAAATCTTCTAAATGAACTTAAAATTATATTCTGCTATTTTGTCCAGAAAGATTTGGTGAAAATTATAAGGACAGTATAAACTTCAAGTCTTCCGACAACCATCGCAAATGATAGAAACCACTTTACATAGTCGGCGAAAAAAGCATAGTTTTCAGATGGACCGATACGCCCGAATCCGGGACCGATATTACCTACAGTTGCCAGAGCTGTTGTGAATGAGGTTGTTATATCCACCCCTGAAGATGCACAGACAATAGTTGTTAAAACAAGCATGGAAATATAAAGAAAAAAGAAGGCTGCAATGGAATAAACCATATCTTTTTTTATAACTTTTCCATCGATCCAAAGAGGCATGACCGCTTTTGGATGTAAAAGATATTTCATTTCATGCAGTCCGAGCTTGAAAAGTGTAGCAAGTCTGATAACTTTGATTCCCCCTCCTGTTGATCCACTGCATGCTCCGAAAAACATGAGGGTAAAGAGAATGATCTGAGACAAGGCGGGCCAGTTGATAAAATCAGATGTGCCGTAACCTGTTGTTGTCATAATTGATGCAGCCTGAAAAGATGCATATCTGAAAGATTGTGAAAAGGAATGGTATGTGGTTTTGTAAAGATCTGAAGTGATTAGCAAAGTTGCAACTGTAAGGATAAGCAGATATGCTTTAAGTTCCGTGTTTTTTAAAATGTTTTTTGTTCTACCTGTTAAAAATCTGTAATGGATAGTGAAGTTGATTCCTGCAAGAACCATAAAAATAGTAATTATTGCATCAATCTGAGCTGAATCGAATGCACCGACAGACTCATTCCGTGGTGAAAAACCACCAGTTGCAAGAGTTCCGAAAGTATGTGTCAGAGCATCAAAATAACTCATTCCGGCAAGTCGTAAAAGAAGAGTCTGAGCAATGGTCATACCGATATATATCATCCACAGAACTTTTGCAGTTTCACTTATTCTGGGGGTGATTTTGTCAACGGTTGGTCCCGGAGCTTCAGCCTTTAAAAGCTGCAATCCGCCAACCCCCAGTACAGGAAGTATTGCTACAGCAAGAACCACAATTCCCATTCCTCCCAGCCAGTGGGTCAAACTTCTCCAGAACAGAATGGACGCCGGAAGACTCTCTATTGAAGTAAGTATTGTTGCTCCGGTTGTTGTAAAACCTGAAGCAGTTTCAAAAAAAGCATCTGTAAAAGTATCAACACTTCCTGAAATATAAAAAGGGAGAGCGCCGATCAATGAAGATATTGTCCACCCTGAAACTACCATCATAAAACCTTCTTTTATTGAAAGTTTCCCTGAACCCCATTTTCTTGAAATAAAGAGAATTATAAAAGAGAGAATCAAGGTGCCTGAAATGACAGATATAAAAGCAATGGCAGCATCAGTTTCACTTTTATATACTGCAATCGAAGCAGGTATGATCATAAAAAGTGCAACAAAAGAAGCGATTATTGTGACCGGTTTAGTAATTGATCTAAAGTTCATTAATTGTTCGCGAAAATAGTTTCAATTTTGCCAGAAACAGAGCTTTTCATAATAATTACGGCTGCGTCACCTGTCTGGAAAGTAAAGTTCCCGTCAGGAATATGAACTATCCCGTCTCTTGTAACAGCCGCTATAATTGAATCTGACGGCATATTAAGGTTTTTCACCGCTTTACCGTATGCGGAACAGCGTTCATTTATTATGAGTTCTATGGCTTCTGCATCCCCCTGTAAAAGGCTGTGAAAAGTTTTTATGTCACCTTTTCTTATATATTTCAAGATTGCATCAACTGCACTTTTTTTAGGGCTGACTGTTGCATCAACTCCAAGTTTTTGAGCAATCGACATATAACTCTGTTTATTCACAGCGGCAACTGCTCTTGAAATACCGATGTTTTTTGCGTAAAGCGATGTGATGACATTGAGTTCCTGATTGTCGGTAACTGTTACGATAAGGTCCAGCTCATTTAACTTTTCTTCCTCAAATATAGCTTCATCTCTAACATCATCGTTAATTACAAGTACATTGGGAAATGCTCTTGATATTTTTTTTGCCTCTTCATAATCATCAATAATGGCTGTTAACTTTATCGGTCTGTTTGAAAGGGTTCGTAGCAGATTAACTGCAATTCTTGTTGTTCCGATTATCAATGCACTTTTTACTTTCAGGATTTTTTTTCCAAGTTTATGAAAAATATAGTTCATTGTTTTGCTGTCAGCAACTATGAATATATTGTCACCCTCTCTTATGACAGTTTCGCCGGCAGGAACTATAGCTTTGTCACCTCTTTTAATAAAAGCGATGATAAACGGCTTTCCTATTTCTTTTCTGATCTTGATAAGAGACTTGTTCTTAAATATTGAGTTTTTTTCAACCATTCCTGCTCTGACGGTTATATCGCTCCCTTCAAAAGCAAGAACATCACTTGCAACACCTTTGTCAATAATGTCTGCAATTTGTTTTGCAGCTTCTATTTCAGGCGAAATGACATAATCTGCTCCAAGAAACGGTCTTCCTAAAACTTCTGCATGGGAATATTCAAGATTTCTTACTCTCGCTATTTTTTTAACATTGGTAACGGTTGAAACAATGGAGCAGGCAATCAGATTCACTTCATCACTTTCTGTAACAGCAATAAAATAGTCTCCGTCTTCAATATTTGTATCTTTAAGAACTTGCAGACTGTTTATCTCTCTGTTCAGAACTATGCAGTCAAGTTCTGTTTCAATAAATTTTGCCCTTACAGGATCTTTTTCGACAAGAATAACATCTTTCCCTTCTTTGATCAAATGTTTGGCAATATCATAGCCAACTGAACCGGCACCTGCAATTATAAACTTCATACTGTTCCTGAAAAAGCAATGAGCAATACGGCAATATTAGACAACTAAATAATATTGTCAAATTTGAGCAGATTTGATATAATATTTAACTTTGTTTGTCGATATTAACGAGGTGCTTTATGAAAAAGATTTTTGTTTTCACGATCATTGTTCTGAGTTTCAGTTTTTTGATGTGTGCAAAGTTTGAAATAAATACAGAATTGCTTCCCGACAGGTTTTCAGACCGGATCACTCTTGACAAGGTTTCCATTGATACGGAAAGCCGTTTTGTAACGCTTTATTTTACAACGGAAACTGACTGGATAGAAAATATTGATGAGTATAAACTTGAAATGATCAACAGGTTTTATCTTAATTATCTGATAAGGTTGAAAGTAGATTTTTTCGGTATTTATTTTGTTGTCAGAAAAGATGCTTCAGAGCCTTACAGGCCCATCACTGATTTTCTCCCTGAAATTGTGCCTGTACCTAGAAAAGAAGGTGAAAGGGATGTTGAATTAAAGGGGCTCGTTCCCGAAACAAGGTATGGCAATGTTGACGGTTCACTTTCGGGCAAAA
>SLGQ01000321.1 GCA_007136595.1 Candidatus Sumerlaeota bacterium
AAACCTGTTAAAAACAAAGTCATTTTTCTGAATTTCTCTTCTATGCTGTCATTGCCAAGCAAAGAAAGAACCGGGATCAGCACAACTGCTCCTATCATAGTTGCAAAAAACTGTCTCAATGCCGGAAGCATCACCGATATTTGATTTACACTTGCTCCATCAATGTTTCTTATGGCACCAAGTCCGTTCATGGCATCTATCATAAGAAGCATCAAAACTGAAGCAGCGGCAAATATATGATCTTTTTTCAGTTTAAAAATGTTTATAAACTCACTGTAAGCCAAGTATCCAAAAATCATCATAAGCCATACAAAAGGTTTTTCAGGGAGGAGATAAACAACAGCTATTACAACAGGAATGAGGGACAAGCCCGTCACATATCTTTTCCAGTCTTTCATTTCAACTCCTTATCTATCTGTTCAGTGGTTTTTCCGAATCTTCTCTCTCTGTTAGAGTACTCTTTTATAGCATCAATAAAATTTTCTTTTTTAAAATCAGGCCACAACACATCAGTAAAATAAAGTTCCGAGTAAGCTATCTGCCATAATAAATAGTTGCTTATCCTTATTTCTCCTGAAGTTCTTATCATAAGATCGGGATCGGGAATGTCGTGAGTATAAAGGTGGCTTTTCATTGTTTGAGCGTCAATATCATCAACATTCAACTCACCGTTTTTCACTTGAACAGCAATATCTTTCACTGCTTTTAATATTTCATCTCTTGATCCATAACCTAAAGCAACTGTAAGGGTCATCTCATAATTCTGACTCGCAGTTTCTTCAGACAAAGCAAGTGCCGCCTCTCTTATTTTTTCAGGAACATTGCTCAAATCTCCGATAAAGTTGAGCCGGATATTATTGTCAAGAAGAAGACCTCTCCTTTTTTTGACACTCTGCGCTAAAAGAGACATCAATCCTTTAACTTCATCTTCCGGTCTTGACCAGTTTTCTGATGAAAAAGCGTATAAAGTGAGGAATTTTATCCCGATCTCTCTGCTGAATCTTACAATTTCGTCAACCCTTTTTTCACCTTCTGTGTGACCTTTCAGTCTGTTCCGCAACCTTTTTTTTGCCCATCTGCCGTTTCCGTCCATTATTATTGCTATATGTTCAGGAATCGTGTAGCCGTTCAAACCGTATTTTTCAAGCCGCTCTTTCAATTGATTCTCCGGAACCTTTAGTTCAGTTAAGAATATTCTATTGATCCTGTTTCATACCTTCTTCAGCTTCTTTCATCAGTTTTTCAAGGTACGAGTTGTTTTTTTCCATTGAGGCAGCCATTTTAAGCTGAGTAAGTGCAGCCTTATAATCATTTTGCTTCATTGCCTGCTCAGCTAACCTTGCAAATCTTCTTGCCTGTGGATTTTCAATTGTATCTTCAAGGTTTTCTTCATAAGCTACCCTGTTCCTGAAATCAAATCTTTTGCTTTCAGGTTTTTCTATGATCATCTTATCGTAAAGAACCCTCCGGTTAGGATGATTTAAAACAGAATACGCTTCATTTGCCCTCTTAGTTATCTCATAAACCATATTTCTAATTTCGGACGGAACATTCCTGAATTTATCGGGATGATATTTTCTTGCAAGAGAAATATATTTCTTCTTTATCTCACCTGCATCGGAACCTTTTTCAATTCCAAGAAACTCATAGTAGTTCAAACCGTTCATTTCGAGAAAAAAGTTTTTTATTGTTTCAATGAAGTCACGGGTCATTATATCGGGGACTTTAACTTTTCCGTTCGCTTTTTCAATGACATTTTTAACCGTTGCAAGCAAAGTGTCACTATTTACAGGCAGCTTGAAAAAAGCATCGGCACCATATTTGACGGCAATACTTTCAGAAACATCCGCACCTTCAGATACCGCAAGTAAAATAAAGCTTTTAGCTTTCTTTATCACAGGAAGTGCTTTAAGCCATGTTCCTTCTTTAAGTAAAGATGATACTATTACCGTTGAAAACTCGGAAACAGGAAGCTGATTCAATGATTTTATGTCAGCAACAGCAGTTACTTCACTTCCTTCCACTTTACTTAAAAGGAACTTCTTCAAAGAAAGGAGGTAGTTTTCATCTTTCATTAAAATTAAAATTTTTGCCTTCATATTATGACTCCAAACCAATAATATTCAATGTAATTTTCTGAGTCTTACCTGTTTCAAGATCTATTGCACTGACATTCAGCACACCGTTGGTATCTATTTCAAACTTCACCTCTATTTTCAGCTCCCCACGGAGAGCTTTTCTTAAACTAGAAAGGGTCAACTCCCCCATCAAGTGGGATTCACTCTTTTTCTTGCCGTCACCCTGATATATCTCTATTCTGACAGAATCCTGATCGTTGCGGGCATTTGTAAAAATACTTGTCCTCTCAGTGGGTAGCGGTGAGTTTTTCTCAACAAGGGGCTCTATGTAATCTCCTACCGTTCCCACCCCGAGAGAAAGCGGTACAACATCAAGCAACACCGGAGCCGAATCACTGTAATTGCTTATCAAAGTATTCCCGAGAATACTTGCTCCCATTGAAATGACAAGAACGGACTCTATTCCATAGAAAGGAGATTGTTTAAAATAATCAGTAACTCTCTGCTGCACATAAGGTATTTTTGATGAACCTCCTACAAGTATCACAGCATTGATATCGTCAGGTTTTATATGGGCGTTTTCCATTGCAGTATAACAAATTTCAAAAACTTTACCGATTATAGGTTCAATGATCTCCTGGAAAAGTCCTCTGTCAATTATCCTTTCATAGTCTCTGGTCGTACCGTCTTCCATAGGAACGATGTTTCTTATGAGAACCCTTATTTTCTCTTCCGAACTCAGAGATATTTTAATTCTCTCTGCTTCTGCAAGTAAAATTGTATTCATTTCATTATTGACGGGAAGCTCAATATCAAACATTGTCTCAATATCAACTATCATAAACTGGACAAGGGCGGCATCAATATCATCTCCACCCAGAAAACTGTCTCCTGCTGTGGAAAGAACTTCAAAAAAATTGTCTTTTACCTCAAGAACCGTGATGTCAAAAGTTCCTCCTCCAAAGTCAAAAACTGCAATTTTTTCATCGAGGTTGTTTCCAAAACCGTATGCAAGTGCAGCGGCAGTAGGCTCATTAACTATTCTTAACACATTGAGCCCGGCAATTTTCCCGGCATCCTGAGTTGCTCTTCTTTGAGCTTCGTTATAGTTTGCAGGAACCGTAATGACAGCATCTTTAACTTCAAACCCTAAATATTCCTGAGCAGCCTTTTTTGCTTTTTTTAAAACAAGTGCCGATATCATCTGAGGTGTTGTTCTGTTGCCGAATATTTCTATTTCGACTGAGTCATTTTTCCCGCCCACAACTCTGTATGGAAACTTTTCCGCATATTTCTGTGTGTCAGGATGAGAATACTTTCTACCTATTATCCTCTTAATGCTGTAAATCGTGTTAATAGGATTCAAGTGCCTTCTTTCTTTTGCCTTTTTACCTATTATTACATTTTTACCCTCGTTAAGGAAAGAAACTACCGACGGCATTATTTTGTCATCTTCTTCACCTTTTATCGGAATTATCTGTGCCATCCCATCCATTACAACGGAAACAGTGGTGGTAGATGTCCCCAGATCGATACCGAGAACAAAGTCTTTAGGGTTGTTCTTCATCAAGCATCCTCTTATATTT
>SLGQ01000176.1 GCA_007136595.1 Candidatus Sumerlaeota bacterium
CAGTAACTGCATAAGTTCCGGCATTTGTGTGTGTACCGTTTGTTATGTTGGCTACCGAACCCTCTACTGAACTTGAATCTATTGCAACTGCCGCTGTTTTCGCTACACCATCGTATGTAACCGGACTGTTGGTAATGTGAAGTGTGGCTGTAGGTGTAGCTTTATCTATCACAAAAGTCTTTTCATGTATCCCTACATAATTTCCGATTCCTGTAACTATTACTTTTCCTGTTCCGGCATTTATATTGTCTTCATAACTAAGTTCATAGTCGGTATCTTTTTCAAGAATTGTTTCTCCGTCTTTTACTACAGGTTGAGGCTCTTGAGCCAAACCATTGTATATAAAAACACCGCTAATATCTTCAACAGTAAATTCCTTTCTCCACTGAGCATACAGGGTAATACCTTCAACATCCATTGTAAAGGATGATCCATCAGCATAAGCAGTGCCTCCGCCACCTGCTTCGGTATTCCACCCGGCAAAACTATGGCCTGTCCTAGTGAAAGTATTGACCGTCAGGTTTGCACTGGTTCCAAATGTAATTGATTGAGCAGCCATTGAGCCGCTGCCGCCATTGGCATTAAAGGTAACATCATAGGAATTAACCGCCCACTGTGCATACAGAGTATGATCACCAGCCGTAGAAACAATGGTCTCAGAAGTCACTTCACTCCCACCTTCCGTAGCCATAAACCAGCCATTAAATGTATAGCCTGTTTTGCTTGTCGTAGCAAGTTCACCGTATGCTGAATCAAATGTAACCTGCTTGCTTACAGGACTGGGTGCGGTACCTCCCTGAGCATCGAATGTCACTGTGTACAATCCTTTAGTGTAAGCCTTTGCCGACACATTTGTGTTTTCAAAACCTTCAGACTCCGTAATATCGGCCCATGTTCCGGGAGTGTCGGGAGATCCTGTCTGATAAGGTGCAACATAACTTTCCCCTGCATTTGCTGTAGCCTGACTTGAATAACCAACAATAGGATCTTCAACAGGTACAGGGTAATCATATCCCGGAGTCCAAAGCCTTACAACTACAGAAAATTTCATCCCAGGAGCAAGTGTTACAGGGGTATCAAGCTCTAACATTGTATAGCCGGCCTTCGGTAAAGTTCCTGTTGTTGTTGACCGGAGAGTTCCACCCGTTACCGGACCTGATGTGGGATTTGTATATATACGGATAAGGTATTCGCTGCCATGTGACATTGCGTAAAATCCGACAGCCTCAAGGATCTCATCATTTTCAGCAGTAAAAACATTTGCAAACCAAGCCTTTTCCGGATCCAGAGAAGAAGTGTAGCCAACAGAATTTGTCCAACCTAAAGGATCATACTCATAAACATTATCAAAATTAATGTCCCTGGAAACAAAAGCGTGACAAAGCCATCCTGCCCAGTAATCTTCGTAAGAAATATAAAAATATCCTCCATCACCCCATCCTGTTCCCCAACTGTTTTTAGCTATCCAGGCACCATCAATGGCGGGAGGATCATTAAAATTTCCTTGGGGATAACTATCATCCCAGCCAACAATGGCAATACCGTGATTTGTACTTTCTGTTCCCGGATAGTAATATGAATAATTTGCCGAATTATAATAATCATCATGATAATAAATTGATGAGGCAAGTGCTCCGTATTCAACAATAGCTTCTTTCACCGTTATTCTGTTCGCACTTGATACATAAAGATAGTCTGTAATGTTTTTAACTGCACGAATATCGAGCAAATTCGGTGAAACAGATGAATCAGGATCATACGGATCATCAGTTTCATCAATCGGACCGCTTCTTCTTAAATAATATGCAGCAGCCATATCTGTATTCCCACCGGCACAATGTCCCAAATCATAGCCATGTGTGTTTTTAAGGTTGTTTTCAGAAAAATCATTCTCTTCTCCCGGCATGAAAAAAGATTCAACGGAAGCCATAGATGCAAAGGTCCAACATGCTCCGCAATCTTCCTGATTTTTAACAGGAGTCACTCTTCCAAGAGCTCTCAGATCATAAGAAGATTCTGCTGCATCTTTAAGTTCGATCTCTCTTTCTCTAACTATCGTCTGATTTTTAAGATGATCCAAAGAAACAGGATGGGGAATATAACCTGCTCTGAATTTTCCATCTATCAATACCGGTTCTTTTCTTTGTTCAACAAACTTTTTGAATTCCGATGACAAAGGTGCGGACATTGGCTTTATCCGAGTCAGTTCAGGTGATTTGGAGATGATATCAGAATCCTGTTTTTTCTCAGAACATCCAACTACAAGAAGAACAAAAAGAACATGCAAACACAAAAATCTTAAAAACTTCATGACAGACCTCATATTTATGACATTGAACTTAAAAAAACAGATGATAATTGTAACATACCTTATAAAAAAAGTCCATTCTACAATACTTAAAAAATAATAATTTGCCATTTCATTGTCTCCAGTTATCATAATCAAGTTCAAATGTTTTTTATCAATTCAACATCAGGTTTTTCAAATGAAAAAGCAAATTCTGATACTGTTTATTATCATTTTTGCCGCCTTTGTATTTCCAAGCTGTAGACTCGGGGTAAAATTTGCCTATAACAGAGCAGACTGGTTCATAATGAGACAGCTGAGTGATTTCGCCTGTCTCACAAAAGTACAAAAAGACAATATTGAAACAGAAATATCCGGTTTCATGGCTTGGCACAGAAAAGAAGAACTGCCCATATATGCTAAAAACCTCAGAGACATTGCCACGGCACTTGAAAAGGGAACCCTGTCAAAAGAAGCTTTCGAAAATGTCTATTCATTTTTTGAAGATACTGGAAGAAGAACCGGAGAAAAAGTTAAAGATTTCGGAATTGAGTTTGTGATGTCAATGCCCCCTGAACAGATAGAGTGTTCTTTTGAAAACTTTGAAAAAAGGAATGAAGAAAAAAAGAAAGAACTCGAAATGTCCGAAAAAGAATTTAGAAAAAAAAGAAGAGACAGCCTTATTGCCCAGACACGAAAATGGCTTGGCTCCATTACTGAAGAACAAGTCGCTCTTGCTGACACAATGATACCGTCTCTAAGTGAAGAAAAGGAAGTATATGCCGCATCACAAAGAAAATTTGAACACACACACAAAGTTCTCATGATGCACAATAAAAAAAAAAAAAAGAGAGAAATACTGAAACTTAACAAAGAACCTTACGCTCTCTACACAGAAAGAGAAAGAACGCTCGTTGAAAAAAGAAGAAAACAGACAAGAGAAGCTATATGGAAGCTTTCACAAACACTTACTGAAAAACAGAGCGAGAATCTTGCAAAACAGCTCAATAACTATGCAAAAGCTTTCGAAGACCTTTCAAGAGGGTAGCTGTATCAACTGGATTTTCCCCTTATCAAAGGGGGCAGGGGGATTTCCCGTAACTGGTCACCAGTCTTCGCCAAGGCTACGACTGGCAAGCCAGTCAGGTCACCGTGCCACAGGCACTATTCAAACGGACAAACGCCCTCTTCTTTGCAGTAACATTCCATATCTCTGAGGATTAAAGGAGTGGAATTAAGTTTCTGATATAAAAGCCATTTCCCCTCAAACTCTGAAAATCCATACGGAAATCTTATTGTGCCGTCATCGTATGTTTCATCTCTTTCCATCTTTTTCATGCAGTAACTCTTCTTTTTGTCCAGACGGTA
>SLGQ01000241.1 GCA_007136595.1 Candidatus Sumerlaeota bacterium
AGTATTTTAAGGATTTGATCCTTGAAATCAGAGACATAAGAGAAAGTGAACGAAATTTTTATCAGCAGATAACTGACATTTATTCAACTGCCATAGATTATGATCTTCATTCACCAACTACAAAAACATTTTTTGCGACTGTACAAAACAAACTTCACTATGCAACCCACGGTCATACTGCTGCAGAACTTATTGTAAGCCGTGCGAACCACAAAAAAGAATACATGGGGCTGACTACATGGAAAAAAGCCCCCAATGGAAAAATAATTAAGTCTGATGTTGTTGTCGCCAAAAACTATCTGAGCAAAGAAGAAATAAAAATCTTAAACAGAATTGTCACCATGTACCTTGATTATGCAGAAAACCAAGCTGAAAAAGGTATTCCGATGACAATGAATGACTGGGCTGGAAAGTTAAATGCTTTTTTAAAATTCAATGAGGAACAAATTTTAGAAAATGCCGGCAAAGTCACCGCAGAAATTGCTCAGGCATTTGCTGAAAGCGAATTCGAAAAATACAGACCTATTCAGGATCGTCTTTTTGAGTCTGATTTTGACAGAGAAATAAAAAAATTGATCAACAAAAACGCTGAAGAACAGCAATCAGAGAAAAAACAAACATAATTCAATGAAACTCCTACTTTTTATTGCTTAACAGTTTTTAATCCTTAAAATTAAATGAACTTGGATTTTTGTGATTGTAGCTAGCAAACAGTGGTTTGTGTGCAGAAGAAGAAATAGGAATAGTTGAGTGGGGGAGTGGTCAATCAAGTCAATCTGAACCATGATTAATAGGATTAAAGGATTAGCATGATGGAAAACAATCAAGAAAATCAAGTCAATCAAGAAAATCAAGGTTCAGACATTAAAGGTTCAGACAAAAGCAGTTCCTGCATTTGCAAAAACACCTTAAATAACGGAATATTTAAGGGGTGATATAAGTTTTTCTTTAAATTTCATTTGAATCTTCGAAAATTTTATGATATAAATAAGTGGTTTGAAAGTGAAAAATTATATTCCGGGGTTAAGATGAGATTTTTATTTCTGATTTTTCTTTCACTATTGTTTGTTTCATGCGGTAGTGATCTTGATGAACTTAAAAGATTGAATCCCCATGATGGTGGTTTTGATTCAAAAGAACACTCTTCAACATGTGGAAATGCCGAATGCGGCTTTATTGACGGAGTGGATTGCGGACAATGTGCCAATGGTTTTTTATGCGGCAATGACAATAAATGTTATGACCCGTGTGCAGGGAAAGAATGTGGCGAGATAGACGGTGTTGACTGCGGCAAATGTGATGACGGAAATATCTGTGTTCAGAACCAATGTCAAGAAGACGGAACATTCATTTATGAACACAACGGCTTATATTGGTCGGATATAGCTTATGAAAAAATGGATCATGTTTCAGCCGGATTATACTGCGAATATCTCGGGGGAAGGTTGCCCACGATCGATGAACTGAGAGCTCTTATTTTAAATTGTCCTGCCACAGAATTAAAAGGCACCTGCGGAGTTAATGAAAAATGTCTTTCAAGTGACTGCTGGAGCATTGCATGTGATGGATGCAGTTTCGATGATTCAGGTGTTTACAGTGTGTTTGGTGATAACGGATGGTTCTGGTCATCTTCTGTAAGGTCGGATGATGAAAATGATGCATGGGATGTCAGCTTCAGTAGCGGAAGAGTGGGAAGCAGCAACCGTGGCGACATAGATGATGTTAGATGTGTAAGGTAAAGTTATTATTTGAAAAGTGAGATATAAAGTGAAGAAGATACTTTTTATTTTAATTGTTTTTTCAACAGTTTCCTTAATAGCTCAGAAGAAAACTATTCTTGCTGTAATGGAAATCGAAGACAGAACGGGGACTCTTTCCGAACAGATGCTTGAAGCCGGAACAGAGTTACTGAGAGCAAATCTTGGATCAAGTAATGAATTTATAGTAATTGATAAAAGCCGTCAGGCAAAAGCTCTCGAAAACATTGTGAAACAGGCAAGGAAAGCAAGCTATGAAATGTGTTATGATGTCAACTGTCAGATACCTCTTGGGCAGGCTCTTTCAGCAGATACGATCTTAAGATCGACAATTAATGAACTTGGAGGTGTCTATTCTTTGTCTGTGGAAATGGTTGACCTTGCAAAAGAAGCAACTGTCAAAGCGGGAAATGCAGATTTTGATGGAACGGCGGCAGGTTTGAGAACAGCGGTGCAAAGTTGTGTGACCCAGCTTACCGGAAAATCTGCGGTAACTGGGCAGATCCAGCTTAGCATAGGTGATACTCAATTGAAATCACTTGAAAGATTTGATGCAGTAAAAAGTGCCGTAACAGATGTAAATGTTGATGTTCTTGTTGCCTATGATGAAGCGGACAAACTTGAAAAGATGGAAAATGTAACTGAAATTGCTTACGATGTTATAAAAGCATGGGAAAAAGTTGTCTCTTTTGAAACAGATAACCCTTATCTTGAAATTGCCGAAAGACGACTTGCCCAGTGGAGAGAATTTGTTGAAAGCAGAAGAGCTTTTGAAGAACAGTATCAGAGGGATAGAGGAAACATACTGAAAATAATTCCACTTTCAGTAATAAGCTATGATCAGAAGCTTGATATGGTTATCCAGTATCTTAAAGTTTACAGTGAGAGATACGGAGTTGATGATGCAAAAAATCTCCTTAAAAATTCTGAAGAAAAAGAGGTGTCTCAAAAGATACTCAATGACGAAAAATATAAAAGCACATTTGTTGAAATTGCAACAGGAATGTGTGAACAGGAAGACGGCAGATCGTGTTTTTTGCTTTATGAGATGAAGAAAGAGCCTCAGATCCTTGCGAGGTCATGTGAGTTGCAATACGAAAAAGGGTGTAATTTAATAAAGGAAAAAGAAGAAGAAAAAGAGAAACTTGTCCAGCAGAAAATTGCAGAAGAAGAGGAGGAAAAACGAATAAGAGATGAAAAAATTGCAATTCAAAGGGAAAAATCAATACAAAGGGAACTTGCACAGGCAGGCTCTTTCAGGAAAAGGCTGGGAGCAGCCGGCATAATAGCCGGGGGAATTCTTGCAGGAACAGGCGGAGTGATGTTCGCCCTTGCAAAAAAAGCAAACAGTGACGGACATAATGCTTACAATAGATATATGAGTGCCACAAACTCAAAAGATGCTGAAAATCTCTGGAATGATGTTCAGTCATACAGTGACAAAGAAAAGGGATTTAAAGTTGCAGGAACATCGGCCTTTGCCGTTGGCGGTGGACTTCTTTTGACAGGGGTTATCCTTTTTCTTGTTGATTCTCCCAGAGAAAGAGAGATCAAAAGAAAATATGACATTACTTTTTACGGAGATCCGTTCACAAGAACAGCCGGATTTGTTTTTCATTATTGATCACCATTAAATTTAATTTTTCCTTGAACAAAGTAACAGGTCTGTTTATACTTATCAGGCACAAGTTTTGTTGAGAGTAATTCAATTTTAAATATGAGGTTTCTATGGGACAGGGTAAGCCGTTAGTTTCATGGCAGTTGCCTATGAAGCGGGTGCTTTGGGCACTTTTTCCTTCTGCTCTTGCAGGGGTATATTTTTTCGGCTGGCGGGTTCTTCTGCTTTATGTTGTCGTTCATATCGCAGGTTTTC
>SLGQ01000055.1 GCA_007136595.1 Candidatus Sumerlaeota bacterium
CAACCACACTGGAAATTCTTTCCAGATTAAATTGGATCAGTTTTATTTCATGGTCAGTCAAGTCTTCTGTATAGGATTTAAAAAGTTTCCTTGAAGTATCTACAATAATCGACATTTCCTGCTCTATCAATTTTTCAGACAAACCTTGTTGCTCAAAATTCTTTCTTCTTTCTTCTATCCTGCTTTTGGCAGTTTCTCTAAAAGCAAGATAACATTTTAATATTTTGCCTGATTTTCTCATAAAAACGACCGGATCCAGTCCTTGAAGCTCAAGGTATTGATTTATCTCCCTTTTTCCATTCTCTAAAATATTTTTATGTTCACTTCTCGGAGATTTCATAAGCTTTTTATCATATTTCGAAGTTATTTCGTCTATTTTGTGTTTGTGGGCAATGAAAAGGTCAATATCCTGTTGAGAAATTGTGTAGTCGTTTTCCACTATCACTTTTCTTGATCTGCATCCTGAAAAAAAAACTAAACTTAATAATATGACAGTAAAAGCAGGTATTTTAAAAAAAACAGACATATTTCCTCAACAAACATTGTCTTGTGAATTGTATTGATTTATGATTTAAATACAAATTTTATTCCTTTATTGCACTCAAAATTTGACCATTTAACAGTTTAGTTGTATATTATTAAGCCATAAAGGATTTTTGGTAAGGTGTGCTATGGAAAAAAAATGGTCATATAGAAAATGTTTGTCTCAGGAACTGAGATCCATTTTTGAAGATCTGGAACAACTATCTGCTGTTTGCAGCAGGTATATAAAAGATATCCCGGACCATGATAAAAGTTTCAACCACATTGATTCAGACAAAAATATTTTAAAGGGGGAGATCCAGAAACTTTCTGTGGCTTTGCAATTTGAGGATATATTGTTGCAGAATTTTTTAAGCATTGATGCTTTAATTGAAGAAATTGAGAGGCTCAAAAAAGAAAACTGCTCCATTTCATCGGAAGAAATGGAAAAACTGTCAAATCTTATATCTGATGTTGCAGGAAACATAAACTCAAGCATAGCAGATTCTCTTGAAAATATTGACCGGAACCTCAAAAGAATATGCAAAGCAATTTCAAAATGTATTCCTGTTTACAGCTGTTTCGATTTTGATATAGATAAGACCATTGAAAAAATTAAAATTTTAACTGAAAGTCTTGATGCTGAAAAATTTCTGCCCGACATCTCTTTAACAAACAGTTTTCCTTCACAAAAAAAAGATGTCGTTCCAATAGAAAAATCTATAGGAGAAAGGTTGGCAAAAGGTTTCAGGGTTGTTGAACACAAAAAAATTCTGAACAATTATTATCCCGAACAAAAACTGTTCGTTGATTCAGGAGTGTTGGAAATTTTTTGAAAAAATAAAGAGGGAGGTATGTGATGTTAGAGTACAAGATCAATTCTGTTGACAACGGATTGGAAATCGTGATCAAAGGGAGAGTTGACAGTGAAGGTATATCCGGGTTTCAGCAATGTTTGACAGACTCACTTGAAAAACCGGAAGAAAAGGCTGTTATAGATCTTTCAGAGTTAAAATTCATTAACAGTTCCGGTATCGGCAAACTTCTTATCTTTTACAAGAAATTCACAAATACCGGAAGGGAACTTCAGATAAAAGGGATTGACGATGATGTTTATACCCTTTTTAAAGCGATCAGGCTTGATAAACTTATAAATATTGAAAAGTAGTATGGCAAATTTTAAATTTGACGGTAAAACAATTCATGTATCAGGCGACCTCTCAATAAGCGAAAGTCACACCCTTTATAATTTTCTGTCGAATCTTCCCTTAGCCGGTGATGAGATAACTGTAAATCTTTCAAGGGCTGAAGTATGGGACAGCTCAACAGCTCAAATTTTAATTTCCTGGACAAAAAGCCTGAAAAGAAAAATAAACTGGAAAAACATACCTCCTGACATGAAAAATGATTTAAGACTGATGGGTCTGGCAGGTCTTTTTAAAGAGGAAGAAAGATGAATAAAAGGATACTTATAGTTGATGATTCAGCAACTTTGAGAGCTTCTGTAAATTTTGTACTTACCGATGCCGGCTACGAAGTGGTTCAGGCTAAAAACGGAGAAGAAGGACTGGATATTTTGAAAAGACTGAAAGTTTCAAGCAGTAAGATAGACATGATAATTTCTGATATAAATATGCCGGTGATGGACGGAATTACATTTGTAAAGGAAGTAAAAAAGGGGGAATTCCGGTTTGTTCCGATACTTATACTTACAACAGAATCAGAAAATGCAAAAAAGATGGAAGGAAAGGCGGCAGGAGCTTCCGGTTGGCTGGTTAAACCTTTTAAGCCGGAACAATTGCTCTGGGTTGTAAAGAAATTTGTAAGGTAGAGCATAAAATGGCAGAAAAAAAGACCCTTTACGAAATATTTACAGAAGAAGCCTCTGAAATAATATCTATGCTTGAAAATGATCTTCTGGAGTTGGAAACAGATATTGAAAATAAAAACCTCGTTAACAGCATCTTCAGATACATACATACCTTAAAAGGTAGCTCCGGGATGGTTGACTACTTTTTACTTACAAAATTTACCCATGAACTTGAAAATATACTTGCAAGGATCAGATCGGGGGATTTGAAGATTACGCCCGGATTGATAAATCTATTTCTCAGTGCCATTGACACTCTGAAACAATTTCTTCTTTACAAGCCTGAAAACGCCGAAGATAATATCGGGCTGGAAGTTAGAGCATTAATAGAGGGAATCAGGAAATTTAAAGGTTTGGATATTTCTGAGTCCGATAAAGAAAAGAAAATCCCCTCTTCTGCAAAAGATAACTTTGAAGAAAAAATACTTCAAATATCAATGAAGTTCCGTCCCGATATTTTTGAAACCGGCACAGACCCGCTCATGTTACTGAGAGAACTTAGTGAAGTTTCTGAGATAATAAGGATAAAAGCTAACACAGAGTCTATCCCGGCTATTGAAAAACTGCAGTATGAAAGACTTTATCTCAGTTGGGAAATGTTGCTGAAAACTGACAGGCCCCTTTCAACAATAGAAAACATTTTTATCTTTGTAAAAGAAGACAACACTATCGTTATGGAAGATGTGACTGACAAGTTTATCGGCGGCATCGATACAAGATATGCTGACAAGATGCTGGGAGAAATATTGGAAGAAGAGGGTTATGTCACGGAATCCGAGCTTCTTGAAATCATTGATAATCAAAAGAAAATGGGAGAAATACTGGTTGACAGTAAAAATCTTGATACAAATATTGTTGACAAGGTTCTTGAAAGTCAGAAAAAAAGCCGGGATCTTCAAATATCATCAACTATCAGAGTTGATGCATCAAAACTTGATAAACTGGTTAATATTGTAGGTGAACTTGTTATAAGCATTGCCAGGATAAATCAACTTGTGTCTGAACAGAGCTATAAAAACAGAGACCTTTATGATGCTTCTGAACAACTTGAAAGAATCAGTCGCTATGTTCAGGAACAAGTTATGAAAGTGAGAATGGTTCCCATTGAAGGAACTTTCAGAAGATTTCAAAGAATAGTAAGAGACACGGCAAGAGAGCTGGACAAAAGGATAAACCTGTTCATGTCGGGATCGGATACCGAACTTGATAAAACACTTATTGAGCAGATAGAAGATCCTTTGAAACATCTTATAAGAAATGCTGTTGATCACGGTGTGGGGAGTCCCGATGAAAGAATAGCGGCGGGGAAACCGGTCGAAGGATCTATCTGGCTCAGGGCGTACCAACAGGAAGGGAAGATAATTATTGAAGTTGAAGATGACGGAAAAGGAATAGACAAAAAAGCAATACTTAGAAAAGCGGGTGAAAAGGGGCTTTACAAAGGGGGCGACCTTTCAAACAAAGAAATTTACAATTTTCTCTTTTTGCCGGGCTTTACAACCGCTAAACATGTTTCGGAAATAAGCGGAAGAGGTGTCGGACTGGATGTTGTAAGAAAAAACATTGAATCGTTAAGGGGTAGCATCGATGTTTTTTCAGAAACAGGAAAAGGAACTCTTTTCAGATTGAAGTTGCCGCTTACTCTTGCAATTATTGAAGGAATGCAGGTTTCCATTGGAGAAGAGATCATAACTGTCCCTCTTTTTTCAATTGTAGAAGCTGTAAGGCCTGAAGATAACATCGTAAAAACTATTGAGGGAAAAGGCGAATTAATGGAATTCAGGGAAAGCTATATTCCTCTGCTCCGTCTCTATGAAATTTTTGGATTTGAAACAAAGGTGAAAGATCCTGCAAATGCATTGATACTTATTCTTGAAGGACACCACAGAAAAATAGGTCTGATGGTTGATGATGTTATTGGACAACAGCAGGTTGTTATCAAAAGTCTTGAAAAAAATTACAGGCAGGTTCCCGGAATTAGCGGAGCAACTGTTCTTGGCGGGGGAAAAATATCTTTGATTCTTGATGTTTACGGTCTGGAAAAACTCGCTTTTGGAGATATGACTTGAAAAGAGGATTGAGATGGTGAAAACAAGATTTAGCGAAGATATAAGAGAGCAGAAACTTGTATCGGAAAATGAAAGATACCGGCAATTCATATCGTTCAAAGTTGGTGAAGAAGAATATGCCACCGACATTTTAAAGGTTTATGAGATCATTGCATTAAAAAAACTGACAAAAGTTCCTTCAATGCCCTCATTTGTAAAAGGTGTTTTAAACCTTAAGGGGATTGTTGTTCCAGTAATGGACCTCAGGGAAAAATTTAATGTCAAAGACTTCATCAACACAAAATTTTCTGTGGTCATGGTTGTAGATGTATCGGGCAGAGTAATGGGAGTTGTCGTTGACAAAGTTCTTGATATCATCAAGATAAAGCTTTCAGACATACAGCCTCCGCCAAGATTTTCAACTAATTTGAAATCTGAGTTCATCCGGGGAATGATCAAGCAGGATAATGATACTTTTATGATAATTCTTGATATGGCAAAAATTCTTTCGGATAAAGAACTGGACATGATGGACACTATTTAGGGGATATTGATGAATAATATTTTTTTTGATCCCGAAAAGGAATTTTTGTCTGAATCAAAAAAACAGATGAAAGAGATCCGGGCTCAGCTTAAAAGTTTCACTGAAAAAGTAATTGAAGGGAAAAAAATAATGTTTGAAGACAATTCAGACTTTTTCAGAGCAATTCATTCAATAAGCGGAGGAAGTTCTTTTGCCGGATTTAAAGAAATTGAAGAAGTTTCATGGGGTTTAGAAAAAATAATCACAAATCTGTTTTCAGGGAAACTGGAACCTTCAAAAGAAATTGCGGATTTGATTGAGAAAGTTATAAGTTCTCTGGAATATGCTTTTTCGCACAAAGGAAAAATTAAAAAGAATGAAGGAGCCGCTCTATTGAAAAAGATAGAGGCTATATTATTGGAAAATGACCCTCCCCCCTCTCCCTTAAAAAAAAGAGCGCCTGACCCAAAAGTGGCGACAGAAAAGAAGGAAGTTGAAGCAGCGGAACATTTCAGGGTCACAGTTTCTGAAAATACCGAAAAAGAAAAAGAAGAGCAGGAAGAAACAGTATCTGAGAATCAGTTTGTTTCATTCAGGATCGGAACAGAAAATTATGCTGTCCCGATAAGCATGGTTTATGATATGAAAGAGATGCTCCCTTTTTCGAGGATCCCTAAACAGCCTGAACATTATTTGGGGGTTGCGAACCTTCGGGGAAACATTGTTCCTATAATTGATTTCAGATCGTTTCTTGGAATAAAAAATCCTCAATTCAATCAATACACTGTTTTTCTTATGCTTAAAATAAATGAAAAAGTTAAAGGGTGTGTCGTGGACGGGATAAATGATGTTGTTGTTCTGGATCCCGAAAACACCCATACCACACCTTCTGTCAGTCGTAAAACGAATCTGGAATATATAGATTTTATTGCAAAAGACCCTAAAAGCGGAGAATTTCTAATAGTTTTGGATGTTGAACGGATGTTGGAAGATGAATAGCGGCAAATTTGTACTGAAAAAAATATCATTAAGTGACGATGAATTCAACAAGTTAAGAAGTCTGGTTTTCAAAGTTTCGGGAATAAGCCTTGCCGACACAAAAAAAGAGCTGGTGATATCGAGGTTCTCAAGAAGAGTAAAGGGACTGAAATTAAACAGCTTCTCAGAATATTATAATTTACTTGTATCTCCTTCAGGATTTACAGAGGTTCAAAACTTCATAAACTCGATAACAACGAATAAAACAGATTTTTTCAGAGAATCCCACCATTTTGACTTTATAATATCAAATTTTATCCCTGAAATACTGGCAAAAGGGAAAAAACCAGTCCGGATCTGGTCAGCAGCCTGCTCAACAGGTGAAGAACCATACACCATAGCAATGGTTATGCACCGACATCTTGTTGAGCCCTACTCCATTCCGGTAAAAATATTTGCATCGGATATTGATACCAATGCTTTAAAAACTGCTTCGGCAGGGGTATATGACAGCCAGACAATAAGTCCCATTCCGGAACATTATTTGAAAAGATATTTTTTAAGGGGAAAAGATAATAACAAAGGGCTTTTTAAAATTAAAAATGAAATCCGGGAAATGGTAACATTTAAAAAGCTTAATTTCATTGCAGAAGAATACCCTATTACAAATACTTTTGATATCATTTTCTGCAGAAATGTCATTATATACTTCAACGCTGAAACTAAAAAACTGGTCATTTCAAAGATTTTAAGGTTTTTAAATGAAGGTGGCTACCTTATGATGGGACACTCTGAAACACTTTTTAATATTATTGACGGATTGGTGTATCTTAAAAACACCATATATCAGAAACATTTTTTAGATAAATTCGGCAGGAACTGATGTATAAGTCTTATAACAGAAAACTGGGCAGAGATATTGTTGTGATTCAGCCGGGAGAGTTTTTTGTTCTTGATAACTCAAGTGAAGGAATTGCAACCGTACTCGGCTCCTGTGTTTCGGTTTGTCTGTATGACCCTGAAAAGGAAATCGGAGGAATGAACCATTTTATGCTTCCGGGAGATTTCAGAAACGATGAGGTTTTTGCTTCAAAAAGCAGCCGGTACGGAATGTTTGCGATGGAAAGCCTTATTAATGAAATGATGAAAAGAGGTGCAAGGAGAGAATCTCTGGTTTCAAAAATTTTCGGTGGTGCTCATGTTCTGAACTTCAGAAAGTCTGACGGAAACATTCCTGAGTCCAACATTAACTTTGTAAGAACATATCTTGAATTTGAAGAAATACCTGTCGTCGCAAGTGATCTGGGGGGCAATTTAGGGAGAAAAATTATTTTTCTTCCTTCTGAAAAGGGTAAGGTCCTTGTTAAGAAACTTGTTAATAAATCAAATAATTTTATTGAACAGGAAAGTAAATATAAAGCTTCAGTTCTCAGAAAAAAACAGGATGATATGAGTGGCGGAGTTACAATATTCCTTAAAGGAGAGTCAACGGAGGTTCCGGATGAGTAAGAAAAAGGTTCTGATAGTCGATGACTCAAAAACCGTTAGGGAAGTGCTTGCGGATATCATTAATTCTTTTGAAGATTTTGAAGTTGTCGGGAAAGCCGCCGATCCCTATGAAGCAAGAGAAATGATGAAAAGGATCGTTCCCGACATTATCACCCTTGATGTTGAAATGCCCAAAATGGACGGGCTTACATTTCTTGATAAAATCATGAGAGGGTTCCCCCTTCCTGTTGTAATGATAAGTTCTCTGACAAAAGAAAATGCGGCAATTACACTTAAAGCTCTTGAGCTTGGGGCAGTTGACTATATTTTAAAACCTGAATCGGGGAAATCTCTTAAAGAGATCGCGTCCAAGATACTGGAAAAGCTTTCAATTGCGAGCCAGGTATCAAAAAGCTGGCTTTCCATGCATAAATTCAGAAAAAAAGATCCCTCCCTTACTCAATTTGCAAGACACACCATTCAAATGGTTCCGGTCAAGGGACTCAGAATTATGGATGCCAAGGAGTCGCTCATAGTCATAGGAGCATCAACAGGAGGAACTGTTGTCATTGAAAAAATATTGTCTGAACTTAATAACACAAAAACTCCACCCATACTTGTCGTTCAGCACATTCCCCCGTTTTTTTCAAAAACATTTGCAGAAAGATTAGATAAAATACTCCCTTTTAATGTTCAGGAAGCCCAGAATGGAGCACGGATACTTCCCGGAGATGTTGTTATAGCACAGGGGGGAAAACATCTTCTTGTTGAAAAAAGATACGACGGATACGGCATAATTGTTAAAGACGGACCCAGAGTAAACAGACACAGACCTTCAGTGGATGTTCTGTTTAAATCAGCGGCAGCGGTTTCCGGGAGCAATACTGTCGGCATTCTTCTTACAGGAATGGGTTATGACGGTGCAGCAGGAATGGAATCCTTGAAAAACAAAGGTGGATTGACAATAGTTCAGGATCGGGAAGAGTGTGCAGTTTCAGGAATGCCGAAATCGGCTATTGAAAAGGGTGTGGTTGACAAAGAGCTTGATTCAAAAAGGATCGCTGAATTTGTAAACTCATTATTTATGGCAGATTATCTATGATAAATTTTTTGAATGGAACCAGAGAAAATCGCTATGAGATCTGTTTCGATTTGAAAGATGTATCCATTATTGCTGCAAAAATAGCAGGTTCAGTTTCTTCATTTGTCAAATCGACACACATGATAGAAACAGCCCTGCAGGAAGCGATATATAACGCCATAGAGCACGGCAACCTGGAAATTACACGGGAAAAAAAGAGAGAACTTATAAATAATTCCAAATTTGATGAGTTTCTGGAAGAAAAAATATCTTCTCAAAAAAATTGCAAGAGAAAAGTGTATATTTTGTCAATAGTTTCAAATGATGCTTTACGGGTTGAAATAGAAGACGAAGGAAAAGGTTTTGACTGGAAAAAAGAATTGGACATTCTTAAAAGCGAAAAGGGGTCGTTGCTTGAAAAATACAGTGGATTCGGATTAAAGATCATTCTTGAAGCTTTTGATGAAGTTATCTATAATGAGAAAGGGAACAAGTTGATATTAGTTAAGTATTTGTGTCAGAAAAACAGGGAAAAGAGGTAAATGAGTTGAAGAAAATTCTGATAGTTGATTCCGATCAGCAGGTTTCTGCGATTTTGGAGCTTAAACTTAAGCAGTCAAATTTTGAAATTAAAACACTTACAAGGACTGTAAACGCATTAAAAACGGTAAAAGAGTTTAAGCCCGATCTAATAATTTCAGAAATGGTGCTGCCTGAACTTTCAGGTGTCGATTTTTTAAAAAGGGTTAAGATGAATCCTGATACTTCAATGATCCCGTTCATGTTTCTTTCAAGTTCCAGAAATGTTGAGGATAAAATACTTGCACATGAAATGGGAGCTGAAGCTTTTTTCATGAAACCTATTTTCATAAAAGTTCTTATTCAGAGGATAAAAGATTTTTTTGAGCAGGCAGATTTCAATGAAATGCTTTCCAAATCAGCCGGAGAAATGGAATACAGCGGTAACCTCACAAATGTTTCCATTATAGACATAATGAACATCATTGGCGAAAGCAAATCAACAGGAAAAGTTGAACTGCAAAACGCAACTGGCCAGAAAGCAAAGATATTTTTCACTAACGGTTCGGTCATAAGGGCTGAAAACGAGGGAAGTGAAAACAGAGTCGGAGAACAGGAGGTATTCTCTGTTCTTTCGTGGCTTGACGGTTCTTTTACAGTGAGCTATGAAGATGTAAATGTCCGCAGAAATATCAGAACTTCTCATGACGATCTTATAGTTAACGCTGTAAACTGGCTTGATGACTATACCGGCGAACTTAGTGTCATGCCTCCTCTCGACACAAAGCTTTACCTTGATTTCAGAAAATTTATGAATGAAATCAATAAATATCCCGACAAAGTATCTTCCATTGTAAAAAATATTGGAGCAGAAGGAAGCAGACTTAGCGACATAATTGACAGAACAGAGCTTGACAGGAAACAGACCGTCAGTTATCTCAAAAAACTTATAGACAACGATGTTGTGACAATTGAGAAAAAAGATACCGGCTTTACTTTACCCGAAAAACCTGAATGGCTTGAAAAACGACCTGAAACGGAAATCCCGGAAAGCAATGGGTTTGAAGATGTTCTTGATAAGCTTGATCCGGTAAAAGAGGTGGAAAAAGAAGAAAAAGAATATGAAAAAACTATTGTACCACCTCCGGATCTTATTGATAAAAACACTATAGACCCAGCTGTTGACATATCAATTCAACCTACTGAAGAAAATAAGATCGAAGACAAAACTCAAGCTCCTAAACCCGGACTTATAGATTCTGTCAGTCTTAATTTCGGAATAGATTTTGATGAGCCCGGGGAAGAGGATTTGCCTGATGAAGAAGCAACTCTTGCCGAAGAAGACCTTTCTTTAGCTGTTGATTCCAAACAGGAAGAAAATGATGACCAAAAAGAAAATCCAAAGACAGTGCTTGATGAACATCTTGCCGGTATCAAAGCGGAAAACAGAAGTAAAATATATTCAGCAGATTCAGGGGGTGGAAATTTAAAAATCGTTCTTTTCATTATTTTTGTTCTTACAGGAGCCTCTTTTGCCACAGCTTTTTTTCTTTTCCCTGAAAAAATTGATGAAATAAGCATGATATTTAAACAATTAACAGAAACAGAATCTCAACATCATGCGATGGTTGATACTGTAACAGAAGAAAAAGTTACAGAAACTGAAAAACCTGCTCATCCGGATCAAGCTGTCGGTGAAAAAGAAACAGTCAAACTAAATGAAAACCAGAAAGAGCTTTTAAACAATCAAGTTGAAGCTTTAGTTGATAAAGCTGCCGCTCTTTATGAAAAAGAGAGGGTGGAAGAAGCTGTTGAAGTGAATATGGTTGCTCTTTACAAGTTGTTAAACAGCGAAGAAGAAAAAGGTAGTGTTTATGAAAAAGTTGTCACCAATATGGCAATTTACTACTATATGCTTGACAAGGGGGAAGAAGCTCTTAAATTTGCAAAAGAATCTATGGAATTAAGAGAAGATTCAAAGGCAATAGAGCTTACAGTAGCCATACTCGATTTTTTAAAACGGCAATCTGAAGCTGCATCTCTTCTCAGATCAAAACTTGATAATCCTGAATATGCCGAAAAAAAAGAAGAGTGGATAAGGGAAATAAACAGACTGGAGAATCTTGAATGAGATTGCTTATTTGCAGGGAAACGATCAAAAAAAAGGTTGAAGAACTTGGAAAAGATATCAGCAGTCACTACGGTGAAAAACCATTTACTTGTCTGATAATCTTAAAAGGGAGCACCATTTTCGCAGCAGATCTGATCCGCTCCATAACTTCTGAAAACATGGACATAGATTTTGTAAGGCTTTCAAGTTACAGCGGGACAAGTTCCACAGGAAATGTTGAGATGAGTATGGCGGAACTTAACAAATTCAAAGACAGGCATCTCCTTGTGGTTGAAGATATTGTTGACACAGGAAATACTCTCACGCACTTTATGAAAACTCTTGAAAATATTGGGCCTGCATCGGTAAAAATTTGCTCTCTTCTTGAGAAAAAAGAGATAAATCAGGGTAAAGTGAAAATTGATTTTCTCGGATTTGACATAAAAAATGAATTTGTTATCGGATATGGTCTTGACATGAACGAAAGATTCAGAAATCTCCCCGACATTATGATCTACGAAGGTGAATAAATCCAAATGCTTACCAACAACATAGAGCTTTCTTTGGAAGAAGTGGCTTTTGAGCCGTTTGATTGCGGAAAATATTTTCCCGATAAGAAAAAATTTGAAGTGGAAATGGGTTTTTGCAGCGGCTTTTTTCTTAGTGAATATGCAAACAAAAACCCGGATACAGGTTTTCTCGGGCTTGAATACAGCTATAAATTTCTTGCCAGAGGAAAGAAAAACCTCATGAGAAATTTACAGCAGGATAATGTCAGAATATTCTGTTTTGAAGGAATCTCGGTAATAAAAGAACTTATCCCCTTTAACTCAGTTGATGCGATCCATGTTTATTTTCCAGACCCCTGGCCTAAGAAAAAACATCATAAAAACAGAACCCTCCGATTTGAAAATTTTGTAATCATATCAAACAGACTTAAAAAAGGGGGCAGACTCTACATTGCAACAGACCACCCCGAATACGGTGAATTCATCAGAAAAGAAATAGCACTCACAAAAGACTTCTTCAAACAACTCCCTTACAGTGAAACCGACAGAACCATCAAAACCAAATGGGAAAAAAAACAAATCGCAGACGGCTGGCCCATCAATTATTTTTTATTGGAGAAGAGATGAACGCCTATATTGCTAAAATTATTGAGAAAGGTGAGGGGCGAAGGGTAGAGTTTAATGAAATTTACTCAAATCTTTCTGAATATCCGGAGGGCGGATTAAGTGGCGGATTAAATGAGGGATTAAATGAGGAGTTAAATGAGGGATTAGGTGAGGGATTAACTACCCAGGAAACTACCAGTAAAACTACCAGTAAAACTAACCAGAAAGGTGGTCAGACAGGTGGTCAGAAAAGTGGTCAGAAAGGTGGTCAGATAGATATAAAATGTGATTCAGACATAGAATTTCAGTCTATTTTCGGTGAAAGTGCGGTCTATTTTCGGTCTATTTTCGGTGTAAAGATTTTCAAGGTTCTAATGATTGTTGCTAAAAATCCTGAAAAAACTGCACAGGATATTGCGGAAGAACTGAGTTTGAGCAAAAGAACAATTGAAAATTACTTTGCAAAATTAAAAGCTGCTAAATATATTGACAGGAAAGGTTCAGATAAAACTGGATGCTGGATAATGATCAAAAAAGAGGAGAAAAGATAAATGCTTCAAAACAATCCGCAGATTAAGAGTTTAATTGACTCACAGTATATTACCAATTGCGAACGCACTGCGTTCGCAATTAAACTGGACACAATAGGGCTTGCGAAAGGAGTCGAAGAATTGAAGGGGTTGGTGGAATGAAGGTAGATTTATCGAAAACTATGCAAAAACTGATGACGCCCTTTCGGACGGCATCGAGTCCTCCTTCTACAACATGGTAGGCGAGATGAAAATGAATATATTCAAACAATTGTTGTCGTCAAGAGAATTTTATCGCATAAGGAAGAATCGAGAAACAAGATGAATAAGATTAAAAGCAGGAAAGAGTTTGATTTTATTATTAAAAGCGGTGAAGGATATACTGTGGAATTTAAGGAAAATATAAATTCCGATCTGGCTAAAGAAATGGTTGCATTTGCCAATGCTTCCGGTGGAAGGATTTTCGTAGGAGTAAATGACAAAAAAGAGGTTTCCGGTATTACGGTAACAAATTCGCTTCTTTCACAAATTCAAGATGTTGCATCAAATTGCGACCCTGCTGTTTTAATTGATTTTGAACAGTATGGCAATGTTCTGATAATTCATGTGAAAGAGGGTTCGAATAAACCGCATCGTTGCAACAAAGGTTTTTTCATCAGAAACGGTGCAAATTCCCAGAAGATGACGACCCTTGAAATCACTGAATTTATTCAGGCTGAAGGTCGAGTGCGTTTTGATGAAATTCTTCGAGATGATGTTGATCTAAATAAAGTTTTTGACCCGAAATTACTTAATAGATATTTGCAGTTATCTCAAATAAC
>SLGQ01000194.1 GCA_007136595.1 Candidatus Sumerlaeota bacterium
AGAATGATGATGATGGTGACGATGATACCAATGGGGATAACGGAGATGCTCCGGTTTGTGGTAACGGAATTGTTGAAGAAGGTGAGGAGTGTGACGGTGGTGCTGCAAACTGTATCGATCTGGATGCATCGGTTTATGAGGGTGGCATAGCTCTTTGTAACGATGAGTGCAAATGGGATTATTCCAGTTGTGTCAAGGGAGATGAAACAGATTCACCGGATGATGATAACGGTGAATATCCGGATGACGATAACGGAGGGGATGATGTTACTCCTGATTGTGCAAATATGTATGAGGTCGTGAAAGGGGAACACGCTTTATATTCAAAAGGTTGTTTTTACAATATGCAGGTGGGAAGCAATCCGTTCGATCTTTATATTCCGGCAGCTCCGGAGAATGAAAAGATGTTCGTTGCAATATATATGCAGGGTGGAAAAGTTGCAAAAGAACACTATTCCAATCATTCAAAAATACTTTCAAGTTATGGAATAATAGTGGCTGTGCCCAAAAATGACAAAACTCTTGAAGGTGCAAATATGACGGAAAACAAAGTTTTCAATGCCGTATGGGACTATATTAAGGGTGAAAGCTCAAATCAGGCATCTCCTCTTTACAATATCGTGGAACATTCAAAAGTGGCAGTAATGGGACACAGTAATGGCGGAATGGCGGCACTTGGGATCATTCAGAATAAATGTGAAATGCCGACTTGCGGGATGTTTGAAAATTATCAGTCACCTCCTGAAGTTGCCGCGGGTATCCTTTTCGGAACAAATACAAGAAATCCTCTTACAGGTTCCATCGGAGATGTAAATACAAGAAATATCCCGACAATGTTCATTCAGGGAACACTCGATGGCATGGCAAAACATGAAGATACTCTTAAAACTCTTGATAAAACTACAGGGAGTCCGGTTGTTCTCGTTTCTCTTGAAGGTGCAAATCACTATGGAATTACTGACACGAACAATCCAGCCGGAGCAAACAGTGACAATTCCGCACCCACTATCGATCAAGGTGTTGCAAATGAAACTATTGCAAGATGGACGGCAATGTATATAAAAGCACACTTGAAAAATGAAAGCGAAGCAAATAGTTATGTCTATGACGGAATTGGAGAATCAGAAGATCCGAATGTGGAAGTTGACATTTACTGATATCAAGTTTTAGGCACTATCTTTTTTTCAAAAAAAAGTTTTTTTCAGGTTCTCGGTTGTAAATCAGGTCGAATAAGATAAAATATATGATAGTTTATTTGAGTTGGTGTTTGTAAACTGTGGAGGCTTATCATGAAACTTAATTTGATTTTTGTGGCTATTATTGTCTGTTTTTTGTTTTTTGCATGTGAAAATGAGCCGGGAGGTTCAAATGTTTTTCCGGATAATGAAGTAGAAGATGATTCTGATAACGGAGACACCGGAAATACGGGAGACACCGGAAATACGGGAGACACCGGAAATACAGGAGACACCGGAAATACAGGAGACACAGGAAATACAGGTGACACAGGAAATACAGGTGACACAGGAAATACAGGTGATACCGGAAATACGGGTGACACTGGAAATACGGGTGATACCGGGAATACGGGAGACACCGGTGATACTGGTGACTTGAATCCTTTTGTTCTGGGATCCCATTTTGTTCAATTTATTGATGTTAAGAAAAACGATAACGGTGCCCCGAGAGATTTCAGGATCTACAACCCTGAAGGTGCTGAAGGGAGTTTGCCGGTTGTTCACTTTCAGCATGGATTCCAGTGTAACTATAGTTGGTATGATGACTTTCTTCTTCACCTTGCATCACATGGCTTCATAGTTGTTTCAGGGCAGTCTGAACACAGTATGTTCGGAGGGGATGCAAGTAATGTTGAAGCTGAAAAGGTTCTCCAGTTCATAGATTGGCTGAAGGGTGATCTGCCCGGACGAGTTTCAGGCAAAACACCTGATTTTACAAGGTTTGGAGTTTCGGGACACAGTCGTGGCGGAAAAGTGACCAATCACATGCTCAACACAAGAAGTGACATGGCACTTGCTTTTTTCGGTGTTGATCCCGTTGATGCTGAGCCACCGATCGGTAATGATCCAGCCAGTCTTAAACAGCCGGTTCAATTTACCGGTTCGTCTTTATTTCTCGGTGCTGAAAAAGGTCCGCAAACTTCAATGGGACAGGCTTGTGCTCCGGCAGGTTTTAACAGTGTTAATTTTTTTGAAGGTTTTCCCTCTCCAAGCCGTCATATAATTGCAGGTGGAGTTGGACACATGGACATGCTTGATGAAGATGATCTTGCTTCATGCGGAATGACATGTAATGCCTGTGTAAAAAGTGGAGATGCCGCTTTAAATACGCAATTCCGTCAGTATATTGGCGGACTGATGACTGCGTTTTTCAGTTTGACCCTTAAAGACAAGTTTGAATATGAAGCCATTCTCGATGATGTCCCTTCTCATCCGTTCACTGTTCCTTTTCACGAAAAGAAATAATTCCTGATTTGTATTTATTTCATAAACAGCTATAATCCACCTGTTCTATTTGGAGGTGGATATGTATTTATTCAGAAATGTTTTTATTCTTGATCCGACCGATTCAGGTCCTTTTGACTTTTACAAGGGCTCGGTTTTTATAAAAGACGGTGTCATTTCAAAGATCATTAAAGAGTCTGAAAATGAACATCCTTTTGAAGTTCCTGAAAAAACTGAGGTTATAGACGGCAAATGGAAAACAATGCTTTTCCCCGGTTTTATTCAGACACATATCCATCTTTGTCAGACTTTATACAGGAACAGAGCCGAAAATATTCCTCTTCTTCCCTGGCTTAAAGAACATGTGTGGCCATACGAAGCTAAGTTGACAAAAAAAACGATAGGAATAAGTGTTCTGACCGCTTTAAAGGAGATACTTTCAAGTGGAACGACGGCTGTCCTTGATATGGGGACGGTCAAACATCAGGATGTCATTTTTGAGATCATGGAAATTGCCGGATTCCGCTATACGGGTGGAAAGGCAATGATGGACGAAGGGGTGGGTGTTCCGGAAGAACTTCTTGAAAAGACTGATGATTCAATTGCCGAAAGTGTAAGGTTGTATGAGCAGTTTCACCTGAAGAACAATGGTCTTTTAAAATATGCTTTTGCTCCCAGATTTGTACTTTCATGCACGGAAACTTTGTTAAGAGAGGTGAGAAAACTGAGCGATCAATACGGAATAGTCATTCAGACACATGGTTCCGAACATAAAGAGGAAGTTGAATATATAAGAGAAAAAACAGGATACGGGAACATTTCATATCTTGACCATATTGATGCCTTGAATGATAAAACAGTAATTGCCCACACAGTTCACCCCGATGATGAAGAGATCGGACTTATAAGGTCAACAGGAGCAAGCATTGTACATTGCCCATCCACAAATCTGAAACTTGGAAGCGGGATAGCTCCAATATACAAATACATTCAAAAGGGTATAAAAGTTGGTATCGGTGCTGACGGAGCTCCATGCAATAATGCTTTAAACATTTTCAGCGAACTTAAAATGGCAAGTCTTCTTCAAAAAGGAATAAACTGCGATGCAGAAATAATGACGGCAAAAGATGCTCTCAGACTTGCGACAATAAACGGAGCTTCAATAAT
>SLGQ01000309.1 GCA_007136595.1 Candidatus Sumerlaeota bacterium
AATTTTCCCCCTTTAAGAGGTCCGGAAAGATGGAAAAATGAAGACACAATGACACTTGATTACAATACTTGTGCAAATCTTGAAATAGAAAAAACACTTATAGGCGGCAACAAAGAAGGATCTCTGCTTTGGGCTATTGACAGAACAAAAACTTCAATGGGTCGCAGACTTCTTTCAAATATCATAAAAGCTCCGCTAAAAAACAGAGAGTTGATACTTAAAAGACAGGAAACCGTTTCAACTCTTTGTGAACAACTTCCGCTGCTTGATAATTTGCGGGAAAAACTTTCTAAGATCAGAGACTTTGAAAGAACTTTGAGCCGGATACTTGTCCGTCGCGGAGGTCCTCGCGAGATATTGCTTCTGACCGAATCAATATTGACCGTTTTTGAACTGAAAGAGACAATTTGCGCAAAAAAAGAGTTTCCTTTTTTTGAAAATGATCCGGCTCTTGAAATTTCACCTGAAACAGTTTCAGGCTGGAGAAAAAGATTTATAGATGAGCCTCCTTTCAACTATAAAGAGGGGGGATTTATTGTTCCCGATTACTCAGATTCCCTTTTTGAGCTGTCAGACCTCATTCTGAACTCTAAAAAACATATTGCCGCTCTTGAAGAAAAAGAAAAAACCTCCACAGGAATTACAACTTTAAAAGCAGGATTTAACAGAGTTTTCGGATACTATTTTGAAGTGAGCAAGCGATTTTCAGATAAAGTTCCTCCCCATTTCATAAGAAAACAGACAACAGCCAACGGCGAAAGGTACTTTACGGATGAACTTAAAACTCTTGAAGAGAAAATTCTTAACGCAAAAGAGCTACTTACAGAACTTGAGCTTAAAATACTTGATGAAACGGTAAGAGAAATAGAAAAATTCGAGTCAGAGATCCAGCATCTTGCAAAATTTACAGCATGGCTTGACACTTTATGCGGATTTGCAAAACTTGCAATTGAAAACAACTATTGCAGACCAGAGATCATAGACGATGAAGTAATTGAAATAGTTGACGGAAGACATCCGGTTGTTGAAGCATCCATTGCAAAAGGGGGCTATGTTCCCGCTACGGTGTGCATCGGGGGTGACAGAAAAAACAGATTTTCCATAATTACAGGTCCCAATATGGGCGGAAAATCAACGATCATGAGAATGACCGCATTAACGGTACTTCTTGCACAATGCGGCTCTTTTGTTCCTGCTAAAAATGTAAAAACAGGGATATTTGATTCAATTTTTACAAGAGTGGGGGCTAGTGACAATCTTGCAAAAGGGGAATCAACTTTTCTTGTTGAAATGAAGGAAACTGCATCCATTCTTAACTCTGCAACATCAAAAAGCCTTATAATTCTTGATGAAATAGGAAGGGGCACAGGAACTTATGACGGAATAAGTCTGGCAAAAGCAATTGCCGAGTACATCATTGAAAAAATTGGCGCTTTTACCATGTTTGCCACACATTACCATGTTCTTACGGAACTTGCCGAAGATTTTCCATCTGTTGCCAACTATCACATGAGTGCAAGAGAATATGGCGGAAAGATAAGATTTCTCTACCAGATGAAAGAGGGTGGAAGCAGTAGAAGTTTCGGTGTTGAGGTTGCGAAACTTACCGATATGCCAAGAGAAGTTATTAAAAATGCGGAAAATATCCTCAAAGAGATGGAAAGGGCTGACAGAAAACTGAGGTTTGAAAGCGGAAGTTCTCTTCAGACAGACATCTTTTCGATCGGAATTGATAAAAGCAACGAAACACCTGAATATTTACAAGATGTTGAACATATTTTAAAAACCGTAAAGCCGGATGAAATGACACCGAGAGATTCTATGAGCATTTTATTTAAACTTTACGACCTTATAAACAGGAAAGAGGAGAATTGAAATGGTAAAAGTGAGAGAGAGCATCAAGGCGATCATCCCCTACAAGCCGGGGAAACCGATTTCTGAAGTTGAAAGGGAACTTGGACTTAAAGAGACTGTGAAACTTGCAAGCAATGAAAATCCTCTGGGGGTCAGCCCGAAAGTGGTTGAAGCTGTAAGAGAAGCGGCGTTGGAGCTTAACTTTTATCCTGACGGCAATGCATTTTATCTTAAAAATGCACTGGTTGAATATCATAAAAACAGGGGTGAAGAACTTACGCCTGAAGAAATAGTTGTCGGAAACGGCTCAAATGAAGTTATTGATATTGCTATAAGAACGCTTGTAGAACCGGGTGAGGAGCTTATTGTATCACAGCAGGCTTTTATTGTTTATGAACTTATCTCAAAAGCTGCCGGAATTGAATTCAAGCTTGTTCCTCAAAAAGACAACCGCCTTGATATTGATGGGTATATTGCCGCAATTACTCCTAAAACAAAGATGATATGTCTTGTAAATCCTAACAATCCAAGTGGAACTTACTACACGAAAGATGATTTTGAAAAACTGCTTAAAGCTGCTCCAAAAGAAGCAATAGTTCTTATTGATGAAGCTTATGTTGATTTTGCAGATGCTCCCGATTATCCAAACTCTATAAATTACAGGGATAAATTTCAAAACATGATCATCTGCCGCACATTTTCAAAGGCTTTCGGGATAAGCGGTGTAAGGCTCGGATATGGAATCACAACTGCTGAAATAGCAGACTACATGAACAGAGTAAGAGAGCCTTTCAATGTCAACAGCATAGCTCAGGTAGCCGGTATTGCAGCTCTGAAAGATACCGAATATTTAAAGAAAGCGATTGAAGTGAATAAAGCGGGGAAAGAGTATTACTATGCCGAATTTGAAAAACTCGGTCTTGAATATCTTCCATCGCTTGGCAACTTTATACTTGTAAAGGTGGGTGATGACCCAAAATCGGGAATGGAGTGTTTTGACTATCTCCTTAAAAGAGGTGTCATTGTCCGTCCTATGGGTGGATACGGATATCCTAACTGGGTAAGAATATCTATCGGGCTTGAAGATCAGAACAAAACCTGCATCAAAGTGCTTGAGGAATACCTTAAAGGGTAATGCCGTTTTAATCCGAAGGGATTTGTTTTTCGAGAATTATTACAGTTTCTTTTTCTGACTGATCATTTTTGCAGTCATATTTATGGTCAGCGTTTGCAGATTTGCATGAAAGCTCTATTGCAACTTCTCTTTCTGCATATATTCCGTCAGGATCAGAGATTACGATATTTTTTTCTACATTTATGTTTGTTTCTAAGAAATCATAAAATTTCAAGACAAAAAAGCCATCTTTATCGGTAAAAGCGGCTGTGTCCTTTCTGTTGACATAAACAATTTTTATGTTTTCAAGCCCCTCTTTTTTAACATTTATAACTTTTCCGGAAATTTCAATAAATGCCGCATCTTCATGCTGTTCGTAATCAGCATGAAGCACGCCGTACTTTGATGCAATATGTTGATCGCATGAACTGGCTAAGACACCAAGAATAGAAATACAAACAGTCAGAAAAACCTTAAATAATTTAGTCATTTTCACTCCTCATCCGTTGACTGGTCATCAGTTTCGGTGTCGGGAAAGTGGTCGCTATCATCAATTGTGTTC
Source organism: Candidatus Sumerlaeota bacterium (assembly GCA_007136595.1). GTDB lineage: Bacteria > UBP6 > UBA1177 > UBA1177 > UBA1177 > SLGQ01. The sequence goes on from SLGQ01000309.1 coordinate 3,531, forward strand.
TCATCAGGATAAACTGTTTCATCTGGAAATGTTTGCTCATCAGGTTCTTCATCACCTATCTTTTTCATGATAATTTCAATGTCT
>SLGQ01000249.1 GCA_007136595.1 Candidatus Sumerlaeota bacterium
AGTCTCTCCAGTCTCTCCAGTCTCTCCAGTCTCTCCAGTATCTCCAGTATCTCCAGTATCTCCAGTCTCTCCAGTCTCTCCAGTCTCTCCAGTCTCTCCAGTCTCTCCAGTCTCTCCAGTCTCTCCAGTCTCTCCAGTCTCTCCAGTCTCTCCCGTCTCTCCAGTCTCTCCAGTCTCTCCAGTGTCCCTATCAACACACATTCCATCAATACAACTTTGATTCTCTCCACAATCCAAAGCATTGATACACTGAACAGCATCTTCTGATGTACATGCCCCGAATAAAGACACGATCAAAACAAGAAAAAGTGATAAACGGAGCATATTGAACCTCACAACTCAAAAAATTAACTGGATAGATTTTACTCTATACACTGGGATGTGTCAAATGATTTGCAATCGGAACTGCAGGCAAGTATGCCACCTGAGAATGTTATAAGAGGCACAATCGTAACTAATCCATGTCCTGTTCGAGCTTGAGCAGCATTGTCCTGGTTTTCTCCGGCATTATATGAACCGCCACCACCGGCACAATGGCTTCCTGCGGCACCTCCACCTCCACCTCCGGAGAATCCGCCGCCACCGCCACTGTATTTGAAGTTGCCTGTTCCGCCAACTCCGCCACCGCCACCAAATCCACCATCAGCAGTAGTTGAACCACCTTCCCCGCCATTTAAGTAGGAATGTCCGCCTCTTGATGAACCGGCATTGGCACCGTTTGTCAGAAATCCACCGCCTCCAGGACCTCTTGCTTTTCCACTGCCACCGTTACCGTTTGTTCCGCCGGAAGTTCCATCCTGTCCCACACCTGCATTGCCTGATGTGGTAATTGAAGCATGCCTGTTGTTGTAAGAAGATGAAGTGGAATTGGCACCACCACCACCACCTGCAATTACTAAAATATCATCGACTGTCGCAGCACCTTCTTTCACAACAAAGGTTCCGCCGCCGCCACCAATGTGAGTGTCAGAAGATGCAGTTCCCCTCTGTCCTACCAATATGTCAATGACTGCACCTTGTTCCAGATCAAAATCCCCTGTCATTTTTGCACCGAGTCCACCACTGGAGTGACCGCCCTGTGCTCCGTATGCTGTTATACGATATGTTCCTGTAACTGGAACTGTCCACTTTTGAATATTTCCTGATCTACCTGTTCCTGTAGGATTAAAAATATATTCACTTTCAAGTAAATTTCCACATTCTTTCCCGTTCAGATTTTCACCGTCACACGCTTCACCTGAAGCAGTTTGAATGATACCGTCTCCACAGAAATGACAATCTGTGGTTTTTATACATTCGTCAGTGCAACCAACAGAAGAAGAATCGTAAAATATTTGAGAGCCGTGTACTTCTTCGCATAGTTCATCAACATTGTATGTGATTTCAGGATCGCACTCTTCATCACCATTTACTTCACCATCACCGCAAAAATGACAATCCGATACTATTTCGCATTGATTACTGCAACTTGCTGTTGAAGTATCATAAAAATCCTTGCTCCCGAAAACTTTGCCACACAGATCTTCAATACTGTAGTTTATTTCAAAATCACATTCTTCCGTTCCATTCAATATTCCGTCACCACAAAAAGGTTCGGGATCTCCTGTGTCTCCTGTGGCTCCTGTGGCTCCAGTGCTTCCAGTGCTTCCAGTGCTTCCTGTGCTTCCTGTGTCTCCTGTGCTTCCTGTGTCTCCTGTGTCTCCAGTGTCTCCAGTGTCTCCAGTGTCTCCAGTGTCTCCAGTGTCTCCAGTGTCTCCAGTGTCTCCAGTGTCTCCAGTGTCTCCTGTGTCTCCTGTGTCTCCTGTGTCTCCTGTGTCTCCTGTGTCTCCTGTGTCTCCTGTGTCTCCTGTGTCAGGGTCAACACAAAATCCGTTAACACATTCAAGAGTTCCCGGACAATCCATAGAGGTTATACAATCGGATTCCTCATCTATAATACACGCTGTTAAAAACATAAAAACCGTTGACAAAACAAATAATCTTTTAAACATTTGACCCTCTCAAGTTGATTACATCACCTACACACAAGTAAAATTTTCCGGAATTCGAATATTTTGTCAAGAGAAATTTAAATTAAGGACATACTGCAGTGATGACAGCTTTGCCATGACCGGTCTGCACACCATTGGTCATAGAACCTTCATTTACTCCGCCAATGTAACCTGAACCGCCACCGCCGGAAGTTCCGGCACCTCCGCCATAGTAGCCGCCGCCCCCACCAGCGAGAGTACTTGTGCATGAAGGTGCGGTTGTTCCTCCCTTTCCAAGTTGACCACTGGTACAAAATGAAGATGCCCCTCCGGAAGATTGAGTTCCTGCTCCACCGGGACTAAGTCCAGTACCCGCTTCACCCGTTACTCCACCACCTTTGCCACCATTGAAACTATATGCACCGCCACCACCACCTGCAACTATTATTCTGTTTGAGAGAGCTGTCCCTCCTACACGGACATCAGTTGCGCCGCCGCCGCCACCTCTTAAATTTGTAGAAGAGTTGCCATATCCTGCACCGCCACCGTTAAACGCTTCTGCCCGGATACCACTTGACACAATTCCCTGTTGTCCCACAAAAATATAAAGAACCTGATCTTTATTCACAACGAGGTTGCCTTTTGAGTATCCCCCCAAACCTCCTGTTCCTTCTGTTCCTTGCCATAATCCATCCCCACCTTGAGCACCCCATACTTCTATCTGAATGTTGTTTACATTTTCAGGCACTGTCCATGTCTGCTGGGCACCTGTATACTCAAATGTGAAAGTCCCGGGAACGCACAATGGTGGTGTTCCAACCTCAACATTCACATTATCAGACAAGTCTCCGAACCATTCATGACCATCCCTAAGCATTTTCCACTGGAAATCATAAAAATCATCAGCTGCCGGAGCTGTTACATTCCAAGTGAAAGAGTAATTCTGTCCCGGTTGAACTACGGTGGCACCAAGACTCACTCTGTTCATACCCCAGTTAGTGTTATCATGAGGGTTCTTTGAACCTAAACGATAATCTGCCGACTCTCCCCAAGCCGTATTACCTGTATTTTTCATAGTAACTGTCACACTATATTCTACACCCGGATCCATATGAGCAGGAACACTCTGCGAAACGAAAGATGAATCGTTCAAGCATGTTAAATCGCCGGGGCAATGGCCCGGTTTCAGAAGACAAATCGACGGTGACCCCGAACATTCATGAGTGTCTTCTATTTGACATAAACTGTTGCAACCATCATAATTGCTTGTGTTACCATCGTCACACTCTTCACCTTCTTCAATGATCCCGTTTCCGCATTCTGCAACAAATATTTCATCCGGCATCTCGTCATCATCAAATTCATTTTCATCATCTTCTTGCTCAAATTGATCATTGTCGGGTATTTCACCTGTATTTCCTGTATTTCCTGTATTTCCTGTATTTCCTGTATTTCCTGTATTTCCTGTATTTCCTGTATTTCCTGTATTTCCTGTATTTCCTGTATTTCCTGTATCTCCTGTATCTCCGGTATCTCCTGTCTCTCCAGTCTCTCTATCAACACATGTTCCATCAATACAGCTTTGATCATCTCCACAATCCAAAGCATTGATACAGTGAACAGCATCTCCTGGTGTACATGCTGAAAACAGAGACAAAATCAAAACAAGAAAAAGTGATAAACGAAACATATTAACCTCACACAGTGGAATTTAATTTAAGGACATATTACAGTGATGACGGCTTTGCCATGACCGGTCTGTATCCCATTGGTCATAGAACCTTCATTTACTCCGCCAATGTAACCGGAACCTCCACCGCCTGCAAGACCGGCACCTCCACCGTAATAGCCGCCGCCACCACCGGAAAGATACAGCGATCCTGTTTGACCACCTGCACCGAGTGTTCCGTTCGCTACACCTCCGTTATATCCTGATCCACCAGCTAATTGAGTTCCACCATTTCCGGGAAGAGCACCTCCACCATCACTACCGGCAGAACCACCACCTGAGCCACCAGGTGAATAAGTAGTAGAATAGTTTCCTCCGCCACCACCGGCAACAATTTTCCTATGTGACAGGTCGGTTCCGCCATATCGAACATCAGTGCCACCACCGCCACCGCCTCTTTCGTTACCGCTTGCAGTTTGACCAGTTCCCCCACCATTCCAGCCCGCAACACCATTATTTCCGCCTTGTCCTCCGACATAAACGAACAATGTTTGACCAGAGGTTACAGACAAGTTGCCTTTTGCATACCCACCGTAGCCAGGTGTTCCCCCGGAAGCTGATCCACCTTGAGCACCCCATACTTCTATCTGGATATTATTTACATTTTCAGGCACTGTCCATGTCTGCTGGGCACCTGTATATTCAAAGGTGAAAACTCCGGGAACACAGTCATAACCTGAGCAATCGGCTTTACATTTTCCCGGCTCACCGTTTAAGAATCCGTCATCACAGACTTCGTCTCCATTTATTATACCATCGCCGCAATATGGGTTGGGAAGACATTCGGTGTTGCAAGTTTTGTCAAAAGAATATCCCTGCTCAACATTGTTTTCACCTTCATCACAGTATTCGCCCATTGCTGAAATTATTTCTTCAGCAGTCAAGGTTCTCCCTATGATCCTTATTTCATCAACACTTCCCTTGAAGTTCCCGTAACTTCCGTTACCCACTCTTGCAGGAGCAAGAACATACGGTCTTGGAGAAACAAGTCCGGTAACAACGAGTTTCCCGTTTATATATATTGATGGCTGTTTTTCAGAATATGTTACCGCTAAGTGGTTCCATCCCGTTCCGATGTTGCCTTCAAAAACGGCAAGTGCCGGCATATATGCGGCTCCATGTTCATATACAGAAACACCGTTTATTCCGGCAGATATGCCAACTCCTCCGAAATCTTCATCGCCATGCATGGCTCCGAAAAGATATTTCTGTCCGCTTGTTCCTGATGTTCCCGTATCTGACTGAGAATCTATTTCATGAGTTTCTTCAGCTTTGAACCAAGCCATAACAGTGAAATTATTCTTGGGAGAATCGTATTCGGGAGGAAAAGCAAGGTGGCTATCTTCGGTGCCTTTAAAGCGGACACCTTTGCCGAACTTTCCTTCAACCCAATCTATATCTGACAATTCTCCGTGGTTTTCGTTTCCCGATAAATCTATTGCAATATCTCCGGAACCTTCATCCAAAGAAAGTCTGACAACATCTTCAACAAAAGATGTATTGGAAGGTTCTATGTTTCCGTCACCGCAAAAAGGATCGGGATCCCCTGTATCTTCATCATTCCAAACATCTTCATCATTCCATGTATCTTCATCGTTCCAAACATCTTCATCGTCCCTAAGGTCTTCATCATCCCCTTCATTTTCAGTGTTTCCAGTATCACCGGTGTTCCCAGTATTTCCAGTGTCTCCGGTATTTCCTGTATCCCAGGGATTTCCAGTATCTCCTGTGGCTCCTGTGGCTCCGGTGTTCCCACGGTCTCCTTTCACACATGTTCCCTCGTGACAGATTTCATCAGCAGCACAATCAAGTGCCGTGATGCAGGAATTACTTTCCCCCGGTGAACAGGCGGAAACAACTGAAAACAAAAAAAGATAAAAAAAGAATTTCATTTCCCTATTCAAATTCATAAGCCCCCATATCAACAGACATACCTTGAATCCTGTCATTTCCCGCAATGTCTTTTACAACCCCTTCCGGAACTTTTGAGCTGTCTCCGGCATCTATACAGGGAGAACCGGTCGTAAGCATGAGAGGATCTTGTGCCGCTCCCGAAAAAAGAGGGTCCGCATCAATATTGAATCCGTTATCTGTTCCACAATCTGCAACCCAGTCACTACTTCCACCGCAACCTCCAATGTTACTGTAGCTGATAACAGGAATGCTTTCTCCAAATCCGAAAACTCCGTCCGGAATGTTGTAAAGGTTTCCTCCTGTATTATCCCATATAACAGTGTTCACAATTACGGGATGACTTTCTGCATTGGTCACTGCTGAACCATTGTTTCCGCTTATGGAACAGTTTATGATATCTGCTGCTGATTGAAGGTTCACTATTGCTCCACCGGCTACAGCAGAATTTCCTTTAAACACTGAGTTTACAAGGATAAAAGAGCTGTTTTGACTTAACAATGCTCCCCCTATTCCATCAGGAAGTGATGATCCAGTCGCAGAGTTGTTGTAAAAAAAGCAGTTTTTTACCGTAAGTGTTTCATCAGACAAATTTGTTATTGCCCCACCATTTTTTGCTGAATTGTTGTCAAACATTGATGTTTCAATTAAAGGTGAGCCACCATCTCTGATAAAAACAGCTCCACCACCCTCAACAGAAGTATTGCTTTTAAAAACTGAATTTGATATTGAAATATTGCTCTCTTCGGAAGAAACCGCCCCACCTGCTGTTTGTGCATAGTTTGCAAGGAAAGTGGTGTCGCTTATCGTTGCGTTACTTTCAAGGTGATGTATGGCACCTCCTGTAGATGCTCTGTTATTTGTAAATCTGCAATTATGTATCCGGGGGCTTGCACCTTCATGGTTATATATTGCACCCCCATTTCTCTTTGCTGTATTTGCATAAAATACACAGTTCCTTATCAAAGGGTTGGATTTATCAGTATCATTCCTCATTCCACCCCCTTCTTCATGGGGCCATTTGTCACCATCTGCCGTTCCGCCGACTATTATAAAGCCGTCAAGCACGGCATTTTCATCAAGGGTCGTTCCGTGGAAAAACCAACCGTCATGATAAAAAACATGGTAAGCATTTTCCTCTCTTCCACTCCACTCTTCACTAACCGGATCCCAAACATCGTTATTTTCAAAATCGCCACTCAAAATAGTAAGGTTGTTTTCATGATCTCTTTGCCCAAGCTCAGTTTCAGTTCCATCAAAACCGCCATATATCTCCACACCCGTTTTCATTGTAAAATGTCTTTCCCTCGGGTCGCATGATTCATATAAATTGGGACAGTCTATTGGATGATATGTCCCTTTGGCAACCCATATTTGCTCCCCTGCATTTGCAGCATCAACTGCTGCATGAAAACAAGTATAAGCATTTTCCCAAGAGGTGCCGTCATTTGCTCCTGCTGCATCAATATTCACATATATTATCATCTGATGAGGATCATCATCGTTTTGATCATCGTCAAGATCAAAATCAGGTTCAAGGTCATCAAAAGATTCGTCGTTATATTCGTGATCCGGCTCTGTATCCGGCTCAATATCATCAAAAAAATCGTCAGTATCTTCATCTTCATCTGAGTCTGAGTCCATTTCAACATCAACATCTTCTGTAATATCAATGTCACTGTCAGAAAAATCATCATCTGCCTGAACATCAAAATCGGCATCACTCTTTTTGCTGTCACTGCAAGATAGAAGAGCAAAAGAAAATGCAAAAAGAATTACGAGTATAACAACAAAGCTTTTTCTCATCATCAACCTCTTAAGTTTATATATGAAACAACCTGAAATTAATCATTCCACGAATAATAATGTCCGTTATGGGTAGCATGGTCGGCTGTATTCAAAGTACTGCAATTTTGAATAACAATGTTATTTATTGTAGGATAATCCTTATCTTTGTCATAGTTGGATATTGCGGCTCCCCTTGCATACATCCAGTGAGGACCGCTGTTAAAATGAATTAAAGAAGTGGGCCAGCAACCATCAAAATTCTGACAGGAATAAAATGTTTCATTGTGATACCATGTACCTATCCTCTCGGGTTGAGCTCTCCCGCCTGATATGGTAACACCGTCAAGAACGGCAGAGCTGTTCACACCGTTTCCATTATGCCTGAAAACATTATATGATTTCTGAGTGTCGGCACCGGTATGATCTCCACTGATTATAACCCTGTGGGCTTCAGTAAAATCGGCAGCCCCGGGAAGCCTTCTTTGTGAAAACTCAGTTTCATCCCCTTTAAATCCCCCATATACCGCAACATTGTTCACAAGAGAAAAATGTTTGTGTCTATTTCCGAAAGGCTGTGGAGTAGCCTGCCCTGCAAGTGTAGCAAAATAAGCGGCACCTACCCCGTCATGACCATATCTTACCTCAAACCATGGTTGCTGGGGGTTGGAACCGGTTTGTGTGTATGTAATAGCTACATTATCTCCTGATTCAACAGTAAAATTGTACCAGTTAGATTCTTTTCCGCTTGCAAGAGTAAGATTGTCGTGAACTATTGTTCCACCGACCGATATTCTAAGTCTTGCATTATGCCAACCATTCGTTGCTCTCAATCTTAAAGAAAAGTTCCCGGCAGCAAAAGAAGGTCTGTATGTCCCTCCTGCAACCCAAATATCAATACTTCCAAAAATTTCTTCTCTGATCAACCGTCTTGCTTCATCAAGTGCTCTTTGAAGGTCGGTAAAAGCGTTTTCCCAACTTGAACCGTCATTTGATCCACTCGCACTCACCTTTACATATAATCTCGGAGCCTGAACAAATCCGGTACATGAATCGTTGCACTCCGGATCTATCCCCGGATCACATTCCTCATTTGTTCCCGGCATCTTTTCACAATTGTCATATCCGGTGCAGTCTGCTCTTTGAATTATACCGTCACCACAGTAAATGTTGATCCCTTCTTCTTCCTTGCATTCCGATGTACAAACTGTGCATGGAGAAACTTCCCCGTAAGGACAGTAAGGATTCCCGTTATTCTCGAAACCGAAATCACACTCTTCACCCTCTTCAACTATTTCATTACCGCAAACTGGGTCTTCTCCAGTATTCCCAGTATTCCCAGTATTTCCAGTGTTCCCAGTGTCTCCAGTATCTCCAGTATCTCCAGTATCTCCAGTATCTCCAGTATCTCCAGTATCTCCAGTATCTCCAGTATCTCCAGTATTTCCTGTATTCCCAGTATCTCCTGCATTTCCGGTGTCTCCAGTATTTCCAGTGACTCCAGTATCTCCAGTAATTCCAGTGTTTCCAGTATCTCCAGTAATTCCAGTGTTTCCAGTGTTTCCAGTATCTCCGAGTTCATCTGTTTCCATACAGACACCATTGTTGCAAACATGTCCGGGGGGGCAGTCAAGTGCCGTAATACACATAGTTTGAGGCTCTTCAGAACCGCATGAGAAAACAAATCCGATTATTATTAAGCAAATCCCTAATAAACCGATCAATTTATTTCTGCCAAAACACATATTTTAACCCCCTGAATAATCGACACTTGTAATATTTTACAAATAACCTGACTCCAGTCAAGGTTAAAAGTTCCTGAATTTATCTTATTTTCAAAACTCAACTTCTTTTTTCAACCAAGCTCATTACAGCTAACCAGCTTTATTTGTTGAATTATTTTCCACCGCAATGTGTGTTGACCCTAAAATTTTTTCTATACAACTTTTTTCTGCTATAATCATTTCGATTTTTTTTCGGGAGGATCCATGGCTTTTATAAGAGGTTTTATATTTTTTTCGGTAGTGATCGGCTCTTTGATGACTATGGATTACTTTCTTGCCAAAAGAGCAAATGAATTAATTGCTCAAGTTGAAACAGCAAGAGGTAGTAGAAAAGAAATAGTCTTTACCGATAAGCCTGCCGACATCTGCAATGCCCTGACAGGAGGAATCTGGCTTAAACCGATCATGGTTTTCACATCAAAGATCACACCCCCGCAAGGATGCACAGTAACAGTAAAAGGCGGTCGCTGCTCCAGAGGACTTAAACACGACCTAATATTCAGATGCGTTGATTGATCTAAGTTCCTGACCTCTGACATATTTTCCCATAAAAACAACTTGACTTTGCATTTCATAGTATTACAAAAAGAGCTTGAAGAATTTTTTGGAACGAAAGTTGACCTCGTTGACAAAAGCACACAGATCAACATTAAAAACAGCCTGATACTCAAAGAGGTGGTTTATGTCTAGGAAAAGTGATATGGCAAGACTTCGGTTTACACTTAAAATGATCGAAGTAATAGAGGTCATATGCAAAAGACATAACGGCATAAAAAGTGCTTTGAACGACATTGAAGGTCAAAATGCAATATTTATTTAAGTGTTAAAATGACTACACAAAATTGGCATACTGAATTCAACCCATCGAAGTTTTTAAGCCGAGTAAATTTATCTCAGCTTATTGAAAAAAACGAGGCCTACAACGAAAGTATGATCAGCAATTCAAATACTCCCTGCATAATGTGTCAAAAAACCTACACTCGCGGTATTTTGCTAAATGACAAGTCATTTCTTTGTCAACATTGCTACTCTGAGGTTTCAATGATTTCATACCCCGAAAAATACGAAACACTACGACGCCAGTTCATTATAGACACAGAAGCACGAAGACTTGCATGGGAAGCTTTTAAAGAAAAGTTTGAACATAAGTCAGAAGAAAGTTTTATGGTATATTTTGGTTGGGTATCAATTTTTCTCGTTTTTTTTCACCCTGTTTTTTTGGTTCTGACACTCATTCTTCTGGCTATCGGCTATTTGAGCAATTATGTTGACAAAGTGAAAATGGATGAATGGCTTTCTCGAAAAAAGCAGTGGGAGGAAAGCAACTCACTTCCGAAAGAACCAACGCTAAAGCATTTTCATGATCCAACAGCAGAACTATCCCAAAAAGATTTGAAAATTCTAAAGATATTTAACCACTGGCCTGGATACCCTCCTTTTTGGAAGTACCTTCGCTCTATAGTTATAAATCGGGATTCTAATCGTTGCCAAGTAACCGGATGTCCCTCTAGACTGGAATTACATGTTCATCATATTTGTCCAGTCGCAGATGGAGGATCCCATTCGCCGGACAACCTTGTTTCTCTATGTTGTTTTCATCATGCACTTGAGCCTGAAAAAGGTCACGAAAGGATTTGGGGAGATATAAAAACAAAGTTTTTTACTCTCGTTTGTGCACATGAAAGAACTAACAGGGCAATAGAGGGAACTCATCAAGTCAAGGCTCATTTACGAAGATTACAACTTGTAACTCTTAATGAATTGCGTGATTTGACAAAAACTTATGGGTTTTGTTGTCCCCATTGTGGTGAAACTAAAATTAAGTTTCTTCTACTTACTAGGAGAAACATTATCCAAGTTGATTGTCCTGCCTGCCAAAAAACAGCGGAACTTCCCCAGCAAACAACTGAAGAAAGTGGATCTCTTCTTGCTGAAGTATTAGGTGTTTCACGAAATAAAGGTAAATGGAAAACCCGATGGGATACGCTCTATGAAAAGAGAAATTCTACATGGGGCACATGGAAAAGTTCTTCAATAACTGAAAAACGCAAACAACATAAAGAAAAAGTTAAAACAATGAAATCTGCTCCTATATGTCCGAAATGCAAATCACCAATGAAACTAATAAGACCCGGTTATAAAGACAAATGGAAAACTTTTTGGGGTTGTACACAATACATAGTTACGGGATGTAAAGGAAGCAGGAGATACGTTCCCCAAAAGGGCGAATAATTGCAGATATTAACAACAAGATTCGGAGACAAAAGAGATGGTAACCCAAAAAATTTTTCAGGCTTTTAAATTGCATGGTTGCAAAGTGCACTCTTCACAGTTATTATTGCCACAAGTATTTCCATTCTATGCCGACATACAAATTGCAAGAATTATAAAATTTCTTTTTGTTATCTTCCTAGCTGGTTCTACTGCTATCAGCTGCAGTCGCGGACCCGAGGTTAAAATGCGCGGAAAATATATAAATGAGAACCAACAGGCTAACCTGGAAATAACATCTGAAAAAATGGTCGTTAGTAGCGGACCTTTGACGATTGGAGCAGACTACCAAGTTCTCAATGTTAACGGCACAGATGTGACAGTAGAATTAAGTGCACCAAATACACCCAAAGCCACAATGGTAGTTACGGTGAATGAGAACTATTTAGAAATAGATAATTTCCTGTTCGGCGGAACATGGACCCGGAAGTGAGATAGTCGTACAGCAACTTGTTTGAACAAAGATCTTGAAATTAAACTTTATACTATTTGTTAATCTTGAAATGAATTACTCTTTTTTATAAACGCAAAAACTTCTTCTGTTAAATCCTTTGCTTTTTCTGACATATTTTCCCAATTTACAATTTTGGAAACTTCTTCTGCAAGTTTTAATTTATAGTAAGTCCCTATAGTTCCACTTTTTGCCAAAAATGGTTCGGGAAGAACATCTGCTCCAATTTTCTCAACAATATATTTTCCAACATACGAATCAAAAAAATCTTCTCCTATTGTTATTTCATCAACCTTGCTTCCAATGTTAGAAAAAATTTGTTTTAAAGTCCCTCTTAGCAAGCTTTCGCTTAAAAGGTTCTCAACTTCTCTCACATCTAATCTTTTATATCTGAACTTTCCATTGTTTTTCGAGCTCATTCTTTCATACATCTCATGTTTTTTATCTTTTTTTTCATCCTTGTCGGCGATGAGAAATATTTTGTTTGAAAGGAACTGTCCCTCAATTTTATCCATTAATTCTTTTTGACTATCATCAAAAACATAATGAGAAAGATTTGATCCAGCATATTCAAAAAATGAGTAATGGATTCCTTCTTTTAAAACAAAGTCTTCTTTGCCACTGTTTTTCAAGTTTTCCTGATATGCCTTCAAATATGCTTTCAAGTAAATCCTGTCTGTTATTCCTTCAACCCATATACTGCAATTCGACATAAAAAGAGAGGAATTGTTAACACCCAAAAGAGAGAGTATGTTGTTGTCACCAGAAACAACATTTTTCACCAAGAATTTCTGCTCTTTTTCATTTTTTTCAAATGTATAGATGGAAATGTTTTTTTCGTTTGTTTCAAGAGAAATATCCAATAAGTTATTTGAGTGTGTTGCGATAAAAAACTTAAAATTATCAAACTCTTCAGACTGGAGTATTTCAACGAACCTTCTCTGCAAGCCTGGATGTAAAAATATTTCCGGCTCTTCAATAAAAACGAACATATTTTTTTCTGAATTCTTAAAAAGAGGATAAGTCATTATTATCAACTGCTGAATTCCATCTCCAACCTCATAAATTGGAAAATCTTTTTCGTCTCCAATTTTAATATGAAGAACATCTGAATCAATGTGAGGTACAAGGTTAACAGGCTTGTTACCAAAAAAACTCTCAGATAGAAACCTTTCGTAACTCTTTATTATTTCTCGATCTTCAGCGTATCCAAGAAGGTGCCTTTTCACATCTTCATAAAGTTCTAAACCTGCAAAGATTTCCTTCGGATCTGAGGAACCAATAGAATTTTTGAAATAATCGTCTTCTGTTCTTTTTTTATAGCAATTCTCATTTTCATTTTTATTTGGATTTAATGGCCTAAGTCCTCTTAGAACAGGTATATATAAATAATTAAGAAGGTAAGGGTTGAATGGGTCAACCATCTTAATATATTTCTTATTAATTTTTTGAACTTCAGGGATTAAGAAGTTTTTTATTCTATCATTATTCGGCATTCCAGATCTTAAAAACCTATCTTTGAGCAAGCCCTGATTATTAAATCTATCTTTTAAATAATATGCAAACTTTTCTCCAAAACTTAAATCTTTTTTATTAGAACTTACAGTCCCCGAAGAATAATCAACATCAAGAAAACTATTAAA
>SLGQ01000139.1 GCA_007136595.1 Candidatus Sumerlaeota bacterium
TCAGTATTTAGTTAAAAAAGAAGGAACCGGTCCTAGACCTGCCGCAGAAGACACGGTTGAAGTCCACTACAGAGGAACACTTCTTAACGGTGAAGAATTTGACAGTTCATATAGTAGAGGAGAAACAGTGAAGTTCCCTCTAAACAGAGTTATTCCAGGATGGACAGAAGGTCTTCAGCTCATGAACAAAGGAGCAAAATATAAATTCTGGATACCTTCGGATCTTGCTTATGGCGATACAGGCAACCAGAGAATAGCACCCGGCGAAACTTTGATTTTTGAAGTTGAACTCATATCTTTTGAGAAAGCCGGAAAGTAAAAACTCCAACCTCCCAAACCCCTAAACCTCTAAACTCCAAACCCCCAACATCTTTAGAAAAAAAAGATTAGCAACAAAAACTACTAACAGTCTGCAAATTCCTCTTGATTTTTAAATGGTGAAATGTTACATTCTTCTGTATTTGGTTTGTTTTTTTTCATAAATTATAATCTTTGGAGGAAAAGATGGCAGCAAAAGGATTTGTAGAAATTTCAGTTGAAGGATGTAAAGGCTGTGGTCTGTGCGTTCATCACTGTCCGGTGAAGTGCCTTAGCCTGAAAATGGACGATACTAACTCTTTCGGGTTGCACTACGCCTATCTTTCGAATGAGGAAACATGTATCGGTTGTGCTAACTGTGCAGTGATATGCCCTGATGCGGCAATAACTGTTTACAGACAGTCCAAAGCAGTTTAATTTTAGGAAAATAATTATTAATGGAGGCAAAAGTGTCTAAGAAAGAAATAGCTTTTATGAAAGGTAACGAGGCGCTTGCTGAGGCAGCTCTCAGAGCAGGTATGACAGGATACTACGGTTATCCTATCACCCCTCAATCAGAAATTATGGAGTATCTTACCCGTCAGGCTCCTGAATATCCAAATGTAACGATACTTCAGGCAGAAAGCGAAGTGGCTTCAGTAAATATGCTCTACGGAGCAGGCGGAGCAGGCGGAAGAGTTATGACTTCTTCTTCATCTCCCGGCTACTCTCTTATGCAGGAAGGTGTATCCTACATAGCATGTGCTGAAATTCCATCGGTTTTTGTAAATGTGCAAAGAGGCGGTCCCGGTCTTGGAACAATTCAGCCAAGCCAGGGAGATTATTTTCAGGCAGTTAAAGGTGGCGGTCATGGTGACTACAGAGTAATAGTTTTTGCCCCGAACTCCGTTCAGGAAATGGTTGACCACACAATTCTTGCTTTTGATCTTGCCGATAAATGGAGAAATCCCGCTCTCATCCTTACTGATGGAGCTATTGGTCAGATGATGGAAAAGATCGAACTTCCTGAACATTACAAATTCAGAAGTACTGAAGATATGAGAGCAGAAAAACCATGGGCGACAAACGGAAGAAAAGACGGAAGAAAGAAAAATCTTCTCACCTCTTTAAATATTAAGTCTGAGGACATGGAAAGGAAAAATCATGAGCTTCAGGCAAAATATGCAAAGATATGTGACGAAGAAGTTCGTTATGAATCTTATCACCTTGATGATGCTGATATTATTATCAGTGCTTACGGTCTTTCCAGCAGAATTTGTAAAAAAGTTGTCGATATCGGCAGAGAGCAGGGAATGAAAGTGGGACTTCTCAGGCCTATAACTTTATGGCCCTTTCCATCAAAAAAGATCGATGAGCTTGCCAAAAAAGAAAATGTAAAACTTTTTATGTCTATCGAAATGAGTGTCGGACAAATGGTTGAAGATGTGAAACTTGTCGTAAATGGACGTAAACCTGTTCACCACTATGGAAAAACAGGCGGGATAATTTTTACAGCAGAAGATGTTCTTAACCAGATTAAGGCTAAAATTTAAGGGGGAAAACGATGAAAGACGGATACGAATTAGTATATAAAAGACCAGCGACGCTCTTGGACGCAAGGATGCATTACTGTCCGGGCTGTTTTCATTCAACAATGCATAAAATTATCATGGAAGTTGTCGAAGAAATGGGGATAGAGGAAGACACGATTGGCGTAAGCCCTGTCGGATGTTCAGTTTTTGCTTACAATTATATGGATATAGATTTCCAGCAGGCTGCTCACGGAAGAGCGTGTGCCGTTGCAACCGGAATTAAAAGATCTCTGCCTGATAAATTCGTTTTTACATATCAGGGAGACGGGGATCTTGCAGCCATAGGTACTGCAGAAACTATTCACTCATGCAATCGCGGTGAAAACTTTACCATATTTTTCATTAACAATGCTATTTACGGTATGACTGGCGGTCAAATGGCTCCTACAACTCTTGAAGGGCAGAAAACTTCCACAAGCCCTTACGGCAGAGATATTAAAAATGTTGGGCACCCTTTAAGAATGGCTGAAATGGTAAGCCAACTTCCCGGTGTTGCTTATTGCGAAAGACTTGTTCTCAACACTCCGGCGAATGTAAGAAAAGCTAAGAAATCTATAAAAAAAGCTTTTGAAATTCAGAAGCAAGGTCTTGGAATGACATTTCTTGAAGTTGTGTCGAACTGTCCTTCCGGCTGGAAATGTTCTCCTGTTGAGTCTCTTGATTTTGTAGGAGAGGACATGCTTAAGTATTATCCGCTTGGCGTCAAAAAAGATGTCACAGCTAATTCAAACTAAGTAAAAAGGAGGAAAGATATGCTTCAGGAAATGATTTTTGCAGGCTTTGGAGGACAGGGCGTTCTTTCAATGGGTAAACTTCTTGCCTATGCTGCAATGAAAGAAGGAAAAGAAGTGAGCTGGATGCCGTCATACGGACCTGAAATGAGAGGCGGAACGGCAAATTGTATGGTAAACATCAGTGACAATCCTATATCAAGCCCCATAGTTCAGGAATATGATGTTGCGGTTGTTTTCAATCTGCCTTCACTTAAAAAGTTCGAGCCGATGGTGAAAAAAGGCGGTATTCTTATATGGGAAAGTTCCACAATTAAAGAAGCTCCCACAAGAACAGACATTAAAGTTTATGCCGTTCCCGCTATTGATCAGGCAACAAATGTAATAAAGAACACCCAGGTCATGAACATGCTTGCCCTTGGAAGTCTTCTTAAAGTTAATCCGATCGTAAAGCCGGAAACTCTTCTTATGGCACTTAAAGACACCCTTCCGGAAAGACACCACGGTCTTATTCCTGTAAACGAAGAAGCCATCAAACTCGGAATGAGCCTCGTATAAAACTGTTATCATAAAAATTTCTTTTCAGAACTTGTAAATCAACTTAATTTTATTATAATAAACTGAATTTGCGGGGGATAATTTTATACCAAAAGAGGGGCTAAAAATGAAAGTGATCTTTTTACTGTTTTTAACCATTTTATTTGC
Source organism: Candidatus Sumerlaeota bacterium (assembly GCA_007136595.1). Classification (GTDB taxonomy): domain Bacteria; phylum UBP6; class UBA1177; order UBA1177; family UBA1177; genus SLGQ01. The sequence continues at coordinate 3,326 of SLGQ01000139.1, forward strand.
CGGGTGTTCTTCAAAACCATCAAGCCTTGATGGAAACGATGATGATTCAAGCTGGACAGGGAACGACAACAATGGGACATTGCCTGTAAATGATGATGGTCTTCCCGGGGGCGGGGAAGATCCCGACGAAGAAAACGATGAAGGCAATGTTGTAGAAGAAACCAGAGAATGTACAAATGTGTGCGGTTTCGGGATAGAAGAACTTATTGGAGGTGAGTGGAAAAACTGTTCCGCACCCGAACACGGGGATACAAGAGAATGTTTCAATGCAAATGAATACGGAGTTTGTGAAGGTATAGAAACATGCGATCTTGAAGATGATGAAAATCCGGGCTGGACAGAATGTGATGCTCAAGTTCCTGAACCTGAAATATATGACGGAATTGACAATAATTGCAGCGGTGAAATTGATGACGGACTTGTCAATCCGGTAACTGACGGAGAAGTTGAAGAAGGTCTTGTTTTTATAGATGCTGATGACCCTGATAATCCGACAGATAAAGATGGACTTTCTCTTTCAACTGTCAGCAGAACCCTTCCGTATCTCTGGGCTGCAAATCACGAGTATGGTTCTGTAAGCAAGTTTAACACCCAGACCCATACTGAAGAAGGAAGATACTGGGTTGGAACAAATCCAAGCAGAACAGCTGTCGATCTTGATGGAAATATGTGGGTTGGCGGAAGAGATGATGGCAGAGTTACAAAAATTTTATGGGATACGGAAAAGTGCCCTGACACAAACGGAATTCCCGGCATTCAAACTTCATATATAGATGGAGATGAAAAAGTTATTCAAATAAATAGTGCCGCTGATCCTTTTGCTGATGAATGTGTTGTTTACAGTGCCGTAACAAACCCTTCTTTCCCAAGCATAAGAGGTATGGCTGTAGGAAGTGACGGAAGAGTTTGGATAGGTTACAGTTACGGGGGAATTCAGTCAATCGATCCGGATACTTTTGAACTTGGCCCTTATATTCCCGCAACAGGTATTCCTCTATGGAAACCCGACACAAACGACTATTTTCAGTTGACAGAACAAACGGTTTCTCTTGGTGGTTCCTACGGACTTATATCCGATTCAAACGGGATTCTCTACACCATTGATATTGGAAACAGGGCAAATCTCGGAGCTTACGATACTGTCAAAGAAGAGTGGATCGGTGCATATCAAAGAGACGGGAATTGCGGATACGGCATTGCCGTTGACGGAAAAAACAGGATATGGATGGGAGGATGGCCCGATTGCGGCGGAGTTTTGGTGTTTGATCCAGAAACAATGAAATCTCATACTTTTGCTGTTCCATCTGGAACTGTGTTGACCCCCAAAGGGGAATCAAATGTCACGATAGTGAAAAGAGGGGCTCCCGGCGGTGATCCGCATCCCTCTCAACCGGGATGGAGACTTATGAGTACAACAGGGGTAACTGTTGACCCTGCAACAGGTAATGTATGGACATCATTTTTTATACAGGGATATACAGGGAAGCTTATTGTTAATGAGGAAGACTTTTCATTAAGCAAGTGGGAATTCATTGCCACAATGTACAGAGAAGACAACCCTGCTGTTTTTCTTGACGGAGTAACAGCAACCGACTTGAGAGGTGTAGGTTTTGATTCCTACGGTTATGTCTGGACTTTAGGACTTGGAACGACAAAAGTTATTAAGCTTGATCCGGCAACAAATTCAAGAGCTGCTGATTTACCGGAAGGAAAAGTGATCGGGCAGGGCACTCATTACACATACAGCGACTTCACAGGTTCAACTGCCTTTAATTTTACAGCTCCAAGAGGGATATGGAAACACACTTTCAATAAAGCATCGGAATGTTCAATCCCTTCAAGAATTGATGTTACAGCTTATGTCCCTGAAAAAACCTACATGGGTGTCAGGATCAGACCTATTGACAATGATGATCAACCCATTGAAGGATGGCTGCCTGAGATCGATACCGGAGAAAACTACTTCAACATTCCTGTTGGAATTGGAGAAACTCTGATCGAACTTGAAGATCACCGTGACCATTTTATACCGGCACAAAAATTTGAAGTTGAAGTTTTAATGTCAACTACGGATAAAAATATAAGACCTATATTGAATGCCCTTAACATCATGTGGAAATACGATAAAGCGAGCTGCCCTCAATAAAAGATCAGTCAAGCAAATCCATTATCTCATTTTTAGTTTCTTCATCTTCTGTAAATACAAATATTCTTGAAGGAACTTCATCTGAAAGAGGGATCCCATTGAGATTAACTGTTCTTTGCAGATTATTGAAATATATGTAATCAGGCTCTGTTGTAACACCGTTCCTTAACTCGAAAAAGTGATTTATTCCAATATCATCAGGAACATTAAAAGTGATCTCAGGAAATGCCGGAACAAGTTTCCAGTGAGGATCTTTTTCGGTCTGACACTGAAGTTCTGTAAGCGGGCCCGTGTTTGCAAGATTGATAACTACCAGTATCAATATTTTTTCTCCTCTTAAAAGTGTGGCGATAGTATTTTCATCAGTCTGAAGAGTTGACCCGAAATCGGCAACACGGAGATGTTTTCTAAGGGCAATGACATCTTTGTTCATATTGTGTATTTCATCCCATGTTGCAGGATTTGAGTTAGCAAGAGCCATGTTTGTCTGAAAATACATCAATCCTTTTGCTCCGGCTGCAAGAACACTTGCTATACTGAGTCTCTGCTCCATTGCATTTGGTGCCCTTTTAAATTTGTCTCCGACAAGTGGAGGCCAGGTTATTTCCCACATTGTTCCAAGAGCCTGAGTATAAAGCCATGTGGGGAGCGGCATGTGATTTTCTTTTACTGCAAAAAGCATGTCAAATGCGGCTCTTAAAGGGGGCATGTTGACTTCAACAACCGTAATATGCGGTGCACAAGCCGCAATATAGAAGTCAAATCCCTGAATGTCTGTACATCCTGAAAATGCACCGTTATATCTATGCCTTGAGCCACCGAGATAGACAGGGAGCTCAGGATAATTTCTCCATGAAAACTCTGTGTGGTTTTTGTATTTTTCCCACGGTATGTTTGCAAACTCGCTCCCGGGGTCATTATATATTTTTTTGTCTGCCTCATCTCCCGAAAAATATGCGGCAACCCTTTCTGTATTTGTAATGCCGGGAGTTCCATCACTTTTTTTCATTATATTTCTTTCAGGCAGCAACCAGAAATCATGTTCCACAGCAATATTTTCAACCATATCTATATTGTCAAACCCGCAAGTAGGTCCTGTTCCACCATGGATAAAAAAAGTATCGAACCCTGCATCTCTATGTTTTTGATAATTGACATCATTTGCTCCTGGAAAAGGGCAGTCACTTGTTGATTGCCATGTTTCTACCGGATAAAACTCCCTTATCACTCTTCCTCCTGCAACACTTGGTTTTGCATTATCAAACTTTGCAACCACACTCCAAAGTTCCCCAAGTTCCGCTTTTTCACACAGATCAAAAGTCCACATGACATGTTCATCGGGAGCAATGGATTTATCAGCAATACAAGCGGAATCAGTTATATCCCTTCCTCTATATAAAAGCTGTGTCAAGTTCTGAGTCTGGGAAGTTCTATTATGAAGATGAACAACAATCCTTTTACGATCATTGGTCGTGGTGACATAAGTTATTGGAACCTCGATAAGGTTTACAGGAAATGTTCCATTAAGAGCGATGCCATTGTCGGTTTCAATTGTAACAGTTCCCGTTGAAGAAGTATCCCATGATTTTTCCTGTGAATGAAAAGCTACCCACACAGGTTCACCGGCTTTCACTTCAAAAGGATATGGGTGTGCCCAAACCATTTTTCTGTCTGCAATTATATCATCGACCAGTTGACCATTTATTTTAAGAGCGGTGACACTCCCTGTAACGGAAGATGTTCCTATAATATGGAATCTTCCTCCATCTTTTGGAGCGGCAATTGGATTTGTAAGATCACCTTCCTGATAGTGTTCATAATAAAAATCTTTTCTGAAAGAAGCATATATCGTGCTGTCTGAAGTTTGAGCCATTGCATCGCATGATGAAACAGTCGGAGAACAAGACTTTATTTTTTCTATCAACCCGCTGAAAACATCTTCATCATCAGTCTCCAAGTCAGACTCATCCGTCTCAAAGTCTCCAGTCTCAAAGTCTCCAGACTCAAAGTCTCCAGTCTCAAAGTCTCCAGTCTCAAAGTCTCCCGTCTCCAAATCTCCCGTCTCCAAGTCTTCCGTCTCCAAGTCTCCCGTATCAAAGTCTCCGGTATCAAAGTCTCCGGTAGAAGAATTACCACTGTTGCAACCTGTAAGGAGCAAAAAAGCAATTAACAAGAAAATTAATACTGAAATGATTTTTTTCATATTTCTCCCCCTCTTGAAAATAATCTGTTTATAATATCATTTCCATCAAAAATCTCAAAGAGAAAAACCACCGGGAACACTATGTGTTTTGTGCGAGGGTTACATTTATTGTGCCCCCGGTGGTAATCAGCCCGAACGCCATTATTTTGAGTTACCGTTTGGGTTTTTATTATTAACACCTACCACCTGAAGTTATCTACATCCCATGTATCTCCAGCGGCAGGCATTTTTAAAGTTTTATCCGTTTTACAGTTCTGGTTTGCTGTCAATGTTTTTACAATGGAGCCACCTATCACGAACTCAACTTTGTCAACACCGCATTCGCCATTAAGGGAATTATAGACTCTTGCTCTGAATTCCCCGTGAACATTCTGATAATTTCTATAGCGGGCATAATTGGGACTTCTGTCTGCGTGCATTCCATCGCCAATAATAAATATTTCCCCTACAGGAGTAGCATAACAAGTCTTAGATGATGGACTCTGGCATTTAACACCATCAGGTGACTGCCACTCAACATGCATTCTTTCAGAAAATGCGCCTCCTCTTTGATAAATTCTTACTTCAAGCTCAGGAAGTCTTTTATTACAACCGCTTTCATCAAGAACAGTACAGTCTTCATTGCATATTGCATAACCATTAAAATACGATCCGCCTAAAGAGGTGCAGGCAACATTTCCGTCACAAACCTCCACCCCTTCCCATAAATGTCCATCACCACAGACATTATAAGTGCAGTCAAGTTTACACTCTCCACTGTTACTGTTGTCAGCACCGTGATCACACTCCTCTACTCCGTCATATACAAATCCGTCTCCACAGGTGTTCCATCTGCATTCTGTCGTGCAGGAGCCTGTGTCCGAATTTTCATCTCCCATGTCACACTGTTCACCATCATCAATGACACCGTCACCGCATCTTGGAAGAGTACAATCGGTACGACAGGCATTTCTTGCAGTATCGCTGTTTTTATCACCGTCATCACACTCTTCGCCGTCATCTTTCACTCCGTCACCGCAAAACGGCAGAGTGCAATCGGTACGACAGGCATTTGGAGCTGTATTGCTATTGTCTTCACCATCATCGCACTCTTCATCGCCGTTTATTACTCCATCCCCACAGTGCGGACCTTTTGTACAATCAAAATTGCATTTTCCATAACCTGTTCCGTTATCAGGTCCGTCATCACACTCTTCGCCATATTCTTTATGAACAATACCGTCACCGCAATACGGAGCAAATGTGCAGTCAGGGTTACATCCACCATAACTGCCGTCATTTACACCATCATCACACTGCTCTCCTGTTTCAACTATGCCGTTCCCGCAAACGGCACCTGTTTCACTACCAGTATTTCCAGTATTTCCAGTGTCTCCGGTATCACCCGTATTTCCAGTGTCTCCGGTATTTCCGGTGTCTCCGGTATTTCCGGTGTTTCCTGAATCACCTCCATCCTCGACACAAAATCCATCAACACAACTGTAGCCTTCAAAACAATCCTCGTTTAATGCACACTCATCTTCATCAATTGAGCATGACAGAACAATAAAAACAAAGAATAAGGTAACAGACACCACTAAGAAAAAAATTTTTGAAGTTGACTTTTTCATACTGACTTCCCTCGCAAAGAAACTAAAAAACACAAACACAATGAAAAATTATCAGAAAAAAAACAAATGTCGTCCTTCCTAAAAAAATCAGACTGATTTCTTTCAAACAAAAGTCCAAATTATTTAGGTTTGACTTGCGACAAAGGGGCAACACGCTGAAAAATCAAGGGTTATCTTGCTGCAATATTATTTGGAAGTTTTTGAATATTTTTTTCTATATTGAGTGGGAGTTAAGTTTGTAAACTTTTTAAAAGCGGAGTTGAACGACGATTTTGTGTTAAAACCTGCATCGTATGCAAGAGAAATTATGTTTTCGTTCAAGTTTTCAGGAAGACTTAACTTTTCCATAACTTCACTTGTTCTGTAAAGACTTAAAAGTGTATAAAAAGTCATTCCGGTATGGAGATTTATTATCTGTGAAAGATAAATATGGGACATTGAGAGTTTTTTTGCAACATCTTGAATTTTCAGGTTGGAATTGCGATACAATTTATCTTTATCCATAAGTTCAAACAGGTTTTCAAGGCAATTTGTAGAAACTTCTTCGCTCAGTTTTGCTTTTTGATATTTTTTTTCAGCTTCTATCGCCCTTTTTTCAAGTTCTTTATTTGCCGCCTTAATTTTATTTGTCTTTCTGATGTATATTCCGGCAAAAGGAATTGCTGTAACTCCAAGAACCATTAAATATAGAAATATATAAAATCCCTTTGTCTGATAAAAAAACGGCTCAAGAACAAATTCAACTTGATCACCTTCAAGATTCCACACACCTTCATTATTGGATGCTATAACTTTAAATTTGTATTTTCCCGGTTTAAGGTTTGTGTAGTAGGCAACTCTCCTGTTTCCGGCATCAATAAAATCTTTATCAAATCCTTCCAGTTTATACTTGAACTGAACTTTAGCAGGGTTTACAAAACTGGTAGCGGTATAATTAAATTCAAACCTGTCACTTCCGGCATCAAAAACATAAGGTTCCTGATGATCATACATATTTCTAAAAATATTTTTTCCTGAAGCTAAAGACTCAATTATAACTTCAGGGACAATATTGTTTACTCTTTCAACTAGAGGATCAAGTTTTGCAACTCCGTTTATCGTGGGAAAAAGAAGTTTGCCATCAGGAGAAACTGTAACTGACGGAACATAACCTCCATTACACTCCATGCTTTTCATTCCATCTGAAAAATCATATCTTCTGATCGAAGGGATATCCTTTCCTTTCCCGGCAGCTTCTTTCAAATCCTTTATTAAAGCTTTAAATATCCCTTTGTTGCTTGAGGCAAAAAGAGTATCTTTATGAGAAACTATGGCATAAACTGAATCCCCGAAAAGAAAATCTTTATCAGCAACAGTATAAAGAGAGCCGTTTTCAACATAGTTCAATCCGGCATCAGTTCCAACCCACAGGACACCTTTTTTATCCAAGTATAGTGAATAAACAGCTTGTCCCGAAAGTTCACTGCTTTTTCCAAATTCTGAAAACTTCTCTTTATCAAAAAGATAGAGCCCATTCATTGTGCCAATCCAGAATTTTCCTGATTTTTCCTCTAAAAAAGAGAGGATAACTCTGTCTTTAAGACCTTTCTCTTTCCCGAAATTCCCTACAACTTCAAAGTTGTCTATCTTAAAGATCCCTTCGCCATGCGTTGCGGCATAGATTTCGCCTGTACTTGCCTGGACTATTGCACTGACAGGTTTAACAAATTTTTCTCCGTTAACAGTTACATTTCTCTGTGTCCCGTCACTTTTTAAAACAGTAATGCCCGAGATAGTTCCCACCCATATATTTTTACCGGAACATTCTGCAAGAGAAAGGATCCGGTTGTCTGTCAATCCATCTTGAGTGGTGTAGTTATACACAGATCCGTCAGGAGCCATCATGTCCAACCCTTTTAAAGCGGTACCCATCCACAGATTTCCATAGCTGTCATACATTACCGGAAGAATATCTCCCGAAGAAAGTCCATCATTAGTAGAAATTGTAAGAATTTTTCCATCAGAAAAAAGGTTTATCCCGCCACCGCTGGTGCCCACCCATAGGTTCCCTTCTTTATCCTCAACTATTGTCCTTACTGCTTCATAAGTAAGTCCGTCTTTTGTGGAAAAAGATTCAAACCATCCATCTCTGAACCGGTGGATACCTTTTTCTGTGCCGACCCACAAACTCCCGTGTATATCCTGATATATGACATTAATGAAATCCGCTTCAACGGAACCGGGAATGAAATAAGATATTATTTTGTCTCCCTGGAATGAATGTAAAAAACCGTTTTTTGTGCCGGCAAAGAAATTGCCTGAAGAATCAATATAAACGGCAGAAACATTGGGGTTTTCAAGACCATCTTTTTCTGTTATAATTTTGCTTACATTTCCGTTTTCAAGCAAAACGAGCCCTTTTGTCGTACCGATGTAAATTGTTCCGTCTTTGCCTGTTATACTTCTGATATTATTGTCAGGGAGTCCATTTTCATTGGTAAAATGTCTGATTTCCCCGTTACATATATTGTTTAGACCATGTTTGAAGGTTCCTATCCATGCACAGTTTTCTTCATCAATGTGAATGGTTCTTACCAGATTTCCTGATAACCCGTTATCAGTATTAAAAGATTCCATTTTCCCGTTTTTGAAGTTAACTGCACCGCCACCGTAAGTTCCTATCCAAAGAGACCCGTCTTTTCCAAGAGCAAGAGTTCTTATATCGTTACTTCCAAGCTCAGGATGATCGAGCCTGCTGTAAACTTTGAATCTGTTTCCGTCAAACCTTACCAAACCTTCCTGCGTTGCTATCCAGATATATCCTTTTTCTCCCTGAACAATTGAATGTGCGGAATTTTGGGGCAGCCCGTCAACACTCTGCCATGAACGGTGAACATAGTGATGCAGCTTCTTTGACGGATCAAGAGAAAAAGAATAAAATGGCATACAAATTGCCAAAACTAAAACTGAAAATTTAATTAAACTCATATTAACAAACAAAATCAACCTCTTTTCAACAGGAATTAAACAGCATATTTGAAATAAAGGCAAATTTTTAGAAAGTTGGTAATTAAGCAAGTGCTTGCTTGACTTTAAAGGGAACAACTGACCCCTTGATTCCGAGGCCCCTTTATTCTTTTCACTTCCATTTCCTTTTTGCGCTCCTGACCCTGTAAAGCCGCTCCGTAAAACCGCCCTCTTTCTCAAAATCTTCCGCAAGCCTCGCAATCTGCCTGTCCAATAAAAAACAGGCAACCGAAATCAAAACAAGAATTGAATTAGCCGCAACTGATTCAATGGGTTCTTTGGACACAGTGGACTTAGTGGACATGGTGGACGGTTTTCCTATATTACCTTGTCCACTTTGTCTATTTTGTCCATTTTGTCCATTTTTTCCCCTATCCAAACTCTTTTCCTTTATCCACCTGACAACATCATCAGCACTTTCAAACCTTTTATCAACCAACTCCTGCCTTAAAGATTCTTCTTTTGTCCAAACTGAGAATCTTTTTTGTCTTAAAAAATCTTCATAATCAAGTTTTAACTCTTCAAGACTGGCTCTTGCAACACTTGTCAGTTTTAGTTCAAATTTTTTTGAAGTTCCTGATGCCTGTGAACCTTCCGCAATATTTTGAACACCACTTCTTGCTGCCTGAACCATCTGATCATGAGTTCTGCTCTTTTTATCAATGAATTTATCACAAAAACGAACCGTCAGATCATAAACCAGTTGAGAAACCTTAAAGCTTTTGAGGTTCCTGTAACCGCCATGTTGCGGAATTAAAACTTCTGAATCAGACAACTTTATTCCCCCCTAAGCATTAAACAGGTGCTTGCTCGCGAATTCGGGGTTGCTGGTGACATTTACGCCGAGTTTACGGAGTCCAACTTCGTCTCCGGGGCTTGGCATGTGGGTCAAATGTACTTCACATCCTCTGAGTTCCTTGAGCTTTTCCATTGCAACTGCGGCTGAGGGGTTGAAGGTGGCACTTATTGAGAGTGTTATGAGTGTTTCTTCAAGATCAAGTCCTATTCCTCTGGCTCCGAATATATCTTTTTTCATGTATCCGATGGATTCGGTCATTGAGGGCTGAAGAAGGTGGATGTCTTCGGGAATTTTTGCAAGATGTTTAACTGAGTTAAGGATAAGAGCTGATGCTGCATGCATGAGAAATGAGTTGTTTCCTGTTATTATGGTTCCATCTTTAAGCTCTATTGCACTTCCGCAATAAACTCCGTCATATCCTTTTTCACTTTTTTTAGCATCAA
>SLGQ01000039.1 GCA_007136595.1 Candidatus Sumerlaeota bacterium
AAGACAAGAAGGTGCTTTCTTTAAAGCTTTGGAAACCTGCAGAAAACTTCTTCTTATGGGATTGAGTCCTTCTGATGTTAGTGATGCAACAGAGCTTCCTCTCGAAAAAGTTCTTGAAATTCAAAACACTCTTAACAACTCATCAAGCTGATTATTTTTGTTAAATTCCGGAATATGTAAAAGCGAAAAATGTAAGATGAGTTATGGATTTAATGCAAATTCAAATGAAAATAGGCGACAGTTTCCCGTGACGGATTCTCCCTGAATGTTTAATGGAACCCCAATAATATCACTCTTTTGATCTTACATATATCTGTTTCATTTTTGCAATAAAAAGGTTCATGGCGTCAACATCATAGGTGACACCGTCAGACGATGCAATGAGTTCTTTTTCAGTTTCAAGTGATTTAAGAACATCACCGAGAATCGCAGTGATTTCGTTTGAAAAGATCTTGGAGGGATGAGATTCTTCCAAGAACTCAACTATTTCAATGAACTTAAGGAATTCAAGTTCAGTTTTAGGTTCAAGCATGTATCTTGTCACTTCTTTAAAGAAGGGGAGGAGCGTTTTTGCAGTGTAAAGCTGACTGTACAGCTCTTTTTCGTTCTTTTCTTTTATTGAGCTTAAAATGTTGGATATAAGGTTTGTGGTTATCATCAGGTCTCTGACAGTATGTTTGAGCGGGACAAGATTTTTTGTGTCCAGAAAAATTGATGAAATGTGTTCAATACACTCGGCAAGAGTGACTTTTGCTCCGGGAGTTTTGATCCTGTCAAGAAGGTTTGTCATTTTTTCTTTCAAATAAGAAAGGGTTATAACTTCGCGAAGTTCAATTATAAGCTCTCTTGTCGAGTAGTTAGGATCCTCTTTAAATTCGTGACTTTCCTTAACAAATGTTTCTATCTTTGAGACCATCTTGTTTTTGAGGTATGTTCTGTCTTCCTGTGTTGCATGAGGAATGACAAATTTCATCCATATTATGAGATCCATTATTTCCCTTATATCTTTTGAAAACGCTTGAGATATGTATCTTGAGAGAAGAAAAGAATAGTTTCCTATGGCAAGAGAACAGGTGTCGCAAGTTTTTTCGTGCAAAGGGAAAAGTACCACCATATTCTGTATTGATTCAATAAAAAGATAACTGGGAAGAAAATGGGAAAGTCCTTTGTCTATCAAATTTATGGAGTGGCAGATTATATGGTGAAAAGATTTCATATCTTTTTTAAGGAAAAAATACTCCTTTTCCGGGATCTTTCTGTAAACCAGCTCTATTTTTCTGTTGTAGTGCTCAAAAAGAGGTTTTATCACTTCAGCAATATCTTTTTCTGCTTCAGCTTTAGGTTTTTTTAAAATTGCCGAAGTAAGATGAATGGCATAATCCATTGCAACCCAGAAATCGGGAGTTATTGAAAGGTGTGCCGAAACTTCATTTTTCTGTCTGTGGATATAGTCGGTCAAAGAGCTGTGGTCAAAGTTGTTCCTATCCTGAATAATTTTAAGCTGACGATAAAAGTTCTTCAAAATAATTTCCCCTGACTTTGTTTGTCTATCCCGAATTTTCTTAAACCTTTCTCTGTAATGATCCTTCCTTTCTGAGTTCTTGCAATAAACCCTGACTTTATCAGATAAGGCTCATAAACTTCTTCCAAAGTCCGTTTTTCTTCACTTACAGTTGCGGCAATAGCCTCCACTCCGACCGGACCTCCGTTAAAAGAATCGATTATGGTGAGAAGTATTGTTCTGTCCATCTGATCAAGGCCGTCTTCATCTATTTCCATCTGGTTCAATGCATATTTCGTGATGGAAAGATCAACTGTTCCATCCCCCTTTATGTCTGCAAAATCCCGTACTCTTTTTAAAATTCTATTTGCAATTCTAGGGGTTCCTCTTGATCTTCTTGCAATTTCAAGTGCCCCTTCACCGCTGATCTCAATTTTTAAAATACCTGCTGATCTTTCAACGATCTCTTTCAGCTCTTCCACAGAATAGTAATCCATCCTGAAAACGATCTGAAATCTATCCCTTAAAGGACTTGAGAGAGAACCTGTTTTTGTTGTGGCACCGACAAGGGTGAAAGGCTCTATCGGAAGACGCATACTTTTTGCATGTGCCCCTTCGCCGAGCATTATGTCAAAGAAATAATCCTCCATTGCCGAGTATAAGCTTTCTTCGACAGATGCATTAAGACGGTGTATTTCATCAATGAAAAGGATATCTTTTTCCTTTAAACCGGTAAGCAATCCTGCAAGGTCACCTTTTTTTTCGATCGCCGGACCGCTTGTAACATTGATCTTCACATCAAGCTCATTGGCTATTATCTGACTGAGCGTTGTTTTCCCAAGTCCGGGAGGACCGGCAAGAAGAAGATGATCGAGTTGTCTGTCATTTTTTTTTGCTGCTTCAATATATATCTTTATGTTATCAACAACAGCTTTCTGCCCTATGTAGCCTGAAAGAAACTGAGGTCTTAACCCGCCCTCAAAGTAAGTGTCTTCACTTTTTTCTTCAGAGTTTACAAATCTGTCATCCATCATTATCTTTTCCCGTCGATCACTCTTAAAGCTTCTCTTACAATATCTTCAGCTTTTTTGTTCTCTTTGTTTTCTATCTTTGAAATTGCATTTCTTATCTGTATCGGGTTGTATCCCAATGCGGCAAGCCCATCTTTTGCATCAAGAACCTGTCTCAGTTCTTCAGATTTTCCGGTATATGTCGAGTCAACAGGAAGATTGCCCACCTTGTCTTTCAGATCTATGATTATCCTTTCAGCCGTTTTTGTTCCTACACCGCTGACATTACTGAAAAACTTGGAATTTCCCGAAATAATGGAAGATGTTATTTCCCCGGTTGTTCCGCTGGCTATAATAGCAAGAGCAGTTTTCGGTCCTACTTTATTAACTTCCCTGAGCAAGTTGAAAAGTTTCTTTTCTTCCTGTTTTTTAAACCCGAAAAGAACTATTGCATCTTCTCTTACCGATGTTTCAATGAAAAGCTCTATTTCTTCTCCTTCAGTTATACCGCTAATTTGAGAAGGGGCGATGTTAACGAGATATCCTGTTCCTCCCTGAGTAAGCACAACGATATCTTTTTCGTCAACATGTTGAACTGTTCCTTTTAAATATCCGATCATTTTTTACACCGTAAAAGCATGGGTTATTGCAACAGCAAGAGCATCTGCCGCATCTTCCTGCGGAATTTCTCTTAATTTAAGGAGAATCCTCACCATTTCCTGTATCTGGTGTTTTTCTGCTCTTCCTCTGCCTGTGATCGACTGTTTAACTCTTGTAGGAGAGTATTCAAACAGTGGAACACCGTTCAATACAGCGGCACTCATTACTGCACCCCGCACATGACCCAGCTTGAGGGCACTTTGAGCATTTTTTGCAATAAAAATATCTTCAAGTGCAATGCAGTCAGGCTGAAATTCTTTCACTGTCTGATCAACTTCGCTGAAAATATAGGCAACTCTCTCTTTAAAAGGCATATCTTTGGGAGGAGCGATAAGACCGTTGTCAATATGCTCCATAGTGCCTGAAAAAGCTTTTAAAGCTCCGTATCCGGTTTTTATGCTGCCGGGGTCGATACCAAGAATAGTGTATCCTCTTCTATTCAAAGACTATTCCTCTGTAATTTGAGAAAAATCTATGTCGTAATTTGCGTAAACATCCTGAACATCATCACTTTCTTCAAGTGTTTCAATAAGTTTGAGAACCTGATCGGCGATTTTTCCTTCAACTTTAATGAAGTTTTGGGGTATTCTTGAAAGTTTGCTTTCTTCGATCTCATATCCCGCTTCAGTTAAAGAAGATGAAACGCTGTAAAGATCACCTACATCCGTTCTGATCTCCCATACGGTTTCATTGTCGATCACATCTTCTGCACCCGCTTCAAGAGCATCATCCATGATTTTTTCTTCTTCTACATTTTCTTTCGGTATTATGATCTGCCCTTTTCTGTCGAACATCCAGTTAACACAGCCGCTTTCACCCATGTTTCCGCCTGCTTTTGAAAAGATCCTTCTTACTTCGGCAACGGTTCTGTTTTTGTTGTCGGTAGTGCAGTCAACCATTACTGCTACTCCGCCCGGTCCGTATCCTTCATAAGTTATTTCTTCATAGGAAACACCTTCAAGTTCCCCGGTTCCTTTTTTGATAGCCCGGATAATGTTGTCCTGGGGCATGTTTGCAGACTTTGCAGTCTGGATGGCAGTTTTAAGTCTTGGATTTCCATCGGGATCTCCGCCACCTGCTTTTGCCGCGATAGTGATCTCTTTAATGATCTTTGTAAAAAGTTTACCTCTTTTTGCGTCAGCGGCACCTTTTTTGTGCTTAATGGTGCTCCACTTATTGTGACCTGACATGATATCCTCCGTAAAAAAAACTACATTCATTCTGAACGGGTGAATTTATCATAAACCAACTAAACTCGCAAGTTTTTGTTTCAGATAATTGTATGAAAAAAAGAGTTGTACGATGGTTATATGTTTACCGCATCTTTTTTATCTTTTCATAAAGCGGGGTCTCTTTTCCTATATCCCAGTTCTCATAAACTTTTTTTGAAAGTTCGGGAGTCAGGGGAAGAGTGGTGAGGTTGTTTTCTTTGAATATTTCATGTACTTTTGCAGAATATTCTTCACAAAGCCAGCAAGTCCCACAGTATTTAAAAGAATCCCGCATTCTTTCATAAATGGTTTCAAAAGACTCGTCTTTTAAATTTCCATAAGAGATGTTGAGAAATTCGCAGGGCTGTATGTCTCCTTTTGCATTGATATAGAAACGGTCGTTACCTCCTGCTGTACAACCGAAACGGTTTTTATGTTCTTCAAGAATTTGAGCAGATATTGAGGGATAGTCTCTATATTTCGCAGAAAGATTGTAGCTGTGGATCAAGGTTTCTATCTTTTCAAGATCGTTCTTTGTAAATTTGTCTGTTCCCGATTCAAGCCAGCCACCGGCAGGTTTCGGATGAATTATCTGAATGATGGCAGCTTTAAGCTCTTTTGTTTTATCCATGATCTTTTCAAAGTTCCCGTTGAAAAAATCACTTTTTGAAATACATGAATTCATTGCAACTGCGATTCCCGCTTTATGACATGCTTCCATTCCTTTGACCGCTGTCTGCCAAGCTCCCGGTTTCCCCATCAGTTCATCATACTTATCAGGGTTTGTTTCACGCAAAGAGAACATTATGGCGGTAACGGGGGTTTTTTTAAGTTCAAGCAGTCTCTCTTCAGTGATCCCGTCACCTGTGCTGTTTATCCATATTTCAGATCTGTCATCTATTGCCCTGCATACGGTAATAAGCCTGTCCCATGTCAAAAAAGGATCGCCACCTTCAATATTGAAAAACACTATCCCCATATCCTGAAGTTTTTGAACAGTTTCGACAAGTTTTTCAATTTCAAGATCGCTTCCCTTATCGAGTTTCTGATAGCAGTGTTCACAACTGTAACGGCATGCACTTGTAACAGATATCAGAACAGTTGCACAAGGCATTTTATTGTCAAATTCCATGAATTTTTCACATGATCTGAAAAAAGCTTTTGAAGGATACCCCGGAATATAGAGATTTATTCTCGTTCTACCGCCTATTGAAACATATTTGTTCTCATCCATTCTGTTGACAAAGAAAAGAAGCCTCCGCAGAAGCTGCACAAACCGTCTTAAACTTAAAGATCCATTAAAAAACCGGGGTAAAAAGTAAAGGAAAACATGAATGATGATCTTCAGTTTTGTAATTTTTTTATTTATACCTGTAACATTTTTGATATGTTCCATTTTTACCTCACAAATATCTGTTTTCTTTATACCATTCAACTGTTTTTTCTATCGCCTCTTCAAGCGGAGTATCCGCTTTAAATCCAAGCTCTTTTTCTATTTTTGCCACATCATATTCAATGTTGTCATAAAACATGTTGACTCTTCCCCTCGTTAGTGGCGGCGGATTTTTTTTGTTTAGAGCGGTGTAAATGAGTTCAATAAAAAATGCGGCAGGATAAATGAGCCATTTGGGAACTTTTTTTGGTATGGGAATAGCTGCTTTTTTGCAAAAAATGGAAAAAATAGTCTCCATAAACTCTGTGCAACTGTTCCCTGCAAGATATCTTGTAATTCCCGATGGTCCTTTTTTAAGAGCAAGAAGATAAGCCGTCGCAAGATCTCCGGCATAGATGACATGAAACTTATTTTTTGATGATCCCGGCATAAAGCGATTCCCGCTCTTTACAGACTGAAGATATTCATAAAAACCGGAATGGAATTCCCTTTCACCGAAAATCCAGACCGGCTCAATGATCGTTATTTCCATCTTATTTTCTTTTGCGAACTGTATAGCCTCTTTTTCACAAAGTGCTTTGGTGTCGCGGTAATAATTCATTTTGCAGGGAAAAACTTTATCAAGAAAATATGGGTAATGACTGTTGAAAGGGGAGTTTTCATCTTTTTTGCCTTTATAGTTTTCTTCTCCATAAGATGAAATGGAGCCTGTAATGATAACATTTTTAATACCTTTTTTGTGTGCGAACTCAAGTATGTTCAGTGTCCCTGTTACATTTGTGAGGTAAAACGAATCGTAACTTCCCCAGTCGGAACATTTTGCGGCAGTATGAATTAACGCATCAAAATCGTCCGTTATTTTTAGTAACTGCTCTTTGTCGGTTATATCTGCCTGGATCAATGGTATTTCAAGTGATGACAAGAAAGAAATATCGGAACCCGGTCTGACAAGAGCGGAAAAAGGGATATTTTCTTTTTTGAGAAGTTCAGCAATATGACTTCCTGCAAGACCTGTTCCGCCAGTCAGCAGCACTTTCATTTTTCACCCTTCAAACTTTTTGAAAAGTATTCCCGCATTATGCCCTCCAAAGCCGTAAGATGTTGAAACAGCATAGTTTATCTCAAGATTTGAAGTTTTATGAACCATGTTGAGATTTTCGATCGGATCACTTATCAAAGAGCCGTGAACTTTCTGATGGTGAATTGAAAGTGCTGTGACGGCTGCTTCAAAAGCTCCGCTTGCTCCCACAGTGTGCCCGAGTATCCCTTTCGTAGAGTTTATTGCGGGCTGGTGTTCAATATCTCCAAAAATTTGCTGAATGATTTCTGATTCGATCCGGTCATTGAGTTCCGTGCCTGTTCCGTGAGAGTTGAGATAGTCAATTTTTCTTCCATTTGAAAGTACCATAAGCATGGATTTTATTGATTCACTCCCTTCTTTAAGCTGTACAATGTTGTAAGCATCGCTGTTGGAGCAGTAGTCAACTATTTCAGCATAGATTTTCGCCCCTCTTTTTTGAGCTTTTTCAAGTTCTTCAAGAATGATAACAGCAGAGCCTCCTTCTCCGAATAGAAAACCGGAGCGATTTTTTGAAAAAGGCTCAGGATTTCCGACAGGTGACTTTGTAAGTGCACTGAGAACATCAAAAGACCTCATTGTGGCTCCGTAAGGAACTTCAAGGCACTCGGCACCTCCGGCAACAGCGGCATCGTAATATCCGTCTTTAATTTTTCTGAAAGCTTCTCCTATTGCGTAAGTTCCTGAAGAACATGCGGAATTAAGACAAAAGTTTTCTCCTTTTATCCCAAAAAGTATGCTTGTCCATGCAGCAGGAGCGTTTGCCATGACATTTACTGCCGACATTGTTGGATATTTAGTGGGGAAGCCGTAGTCTTCAAGCAGTTTTTTGTCATGCCCGAACATGTTTGTGTTCTGTGCAACTACTGCGGCATGAAGGTTGTTCACTCCTACTCCGATATAAACAGCACCGCTTTCAATACCTTCAACTGAAAAGGTATGTCCTTCCCGTTTAAAATTAAAACCTCCGTCTTCAAGTGCGAGTCCTGCCGCATCAACCGTGAGGAGAGATGTTTTATCCATTGCTTTAACAAAAAGTGGATGAAATTCGTACCTTTCGATATCAGGTATCGGAGCAGGAACATGGAAGAGTGATTTCCATTTATGGTTCTGTTTGTAAGTTTCGGGTATCGGTCTTGTATCAAGTTCAAGATTACAAATTGAATCCCAGAACGGCTCAACACCTTTGCATATTGATCTGACCGCTCCTATTCCTGTTATTGCAACTCTTCTTGTCATGATTCTTTCTCCACCCACTTTGAAACTTCAGAAATATAATCCTTAACTTTCTCAAAATCCCTTGCTCTGAGCGAGAAATTTTCAAGGTTATAAGTTTTTTCTTTGTATTTGAGTTCTTTGCGCCCTGTTGTAATTTTACCGAGATAGTTGAAATCATAATTTTTTGCTTCTTGCAGGAACTGTTCTAAGCGGTTTTTGGGAACTGTAAAGAGGAGTTCATATTCTCCCGCTTCTCCAAAAAAGAGAAGAAGTTTTGAAAGCTTTGATAATTTTGAGATAACTGAAGCGCCCTTTAAAAAGGGGAGCTTTTCAATGCAAAAACCGCATTTTGACATTTCAGCGATAGTATTTATTCCGTTAAAAACACCGTCACTTGTGTCAATACATGATGTGGCAAATTTGCTGATAAGATCAGATTCTTCAACCCTAAGCGGCAGCTTTAACGGAAGAAACTCTGAAATTTTTGAGACGATAGTTCTGTCGCTGAATATCTTTAAAAAAGCTTCGATATTACCTTTTCCGATTTTGCCTGTCATAAAAACAGAATCTCCCGATTTTGCACCGCTTCTCATTACAGGTTTTTCAGCTCTTCCAATAACTGTTGCGGTGTATCTCCATTGATCTGAAACTTCGAGATCTCCTCCAAGAAAAGAGACTGAGCTTTTTTCAAGAGCTTTTGATACACCCTTTACAATTTCAGTGATGTATTCTTCTTCCCAATTTTTATCAACGGTGAGACTGTGAAGATAGTAAACAGGTTTTCCGCCTGTTGCATAAATATCTGAAATGGCTCCAACTGCCATGTTCCAGCCAAGTGAAAACCCGTCGTTTTCTCTGAAATGATCTTCACTGGAAAATTCATCAATATTGAAAAGGGTGAATCCTCCAAATTCCTGGACTATTTCAGAGTCGGACTGAAAAAGTCCGTTTATCTGGAACTTGCTTCTTGGCAGAAGCGGGGAGACAAGGTCTATCAGTTTTCTTTCTTTATCCATTTATTCCTCCGCAAACAATGTAAGCGGTTCTTTTGCAAGCTCTATTTCGCATGGAAGAAACCCGGCAGGATCTCCGTCAAATTCAATACGGGGGAATGAATTGTTGCCTGCAACAGATATTTTACTGCAATAGCTCAAAGATAAAGAGCCGTCATTTTCAAAAGGGACACCTTTGTAAACTTTTATGAGAGATGTGAGCCATTTGTAAAAGTTCATATTTTGTGCCGACATGATATACATTTTTTCATCGTCGTGATTCAGTTCATGAGGAACTTTAAGTCCTGAAGCAATATATTTTGTTCTTCCGATGGAAAGATTTGCAGCTTTTTTGAAAGTTACCTCTTTTTCATCAATTAAAGTTTTCAGATTTGATGGTGTATGATTCTTTATTGCTTTGACAGTGCTTATAAATGTTCCCAGTTTATCTCCTGTTATCTTTCGTATGCCTTTGTTTGCTCCGCTTGCAATGGCAGCTCCAAGACCGATATTTGCACAACACCCGAAAAAACTGACTCCCCGTTCAGTTATTTCATCTATGAACTTTCCTTCAAATCCGGCATCATAGGTTTCACAATGGGTTATCATTCCCGCCTTTATTTTTTTTGTTTTTCCAAATGATATAAGTTGGACAGCTTTTTCTGTTTCAGTAGGGATTCCGTAACTCTTACAGAAATCAGGGCTTGTTCCCGAATAAATTACACCCATGACAGCATTCGACCTGAGAGTTACTCTGTTTGTAAAAAAACCGTTGAGAACCCTGTTTATAGTTCCGTCTCCTCCGACAGCAATTATTGCATCATAGTTCAAGCTATGACCTTCAATGCAAAAATCATAAGCATCATTCAGGCTGGAAGTTTCTTTGAAATCATAGGTCAAAGAGTATTTTTTCATTAAAGAATGTATAAGTTCAAAATATTTTTTGCTTTTCCCCCCTTTTGATCCGGGGTTCATAATGAGGAGATGTCTCACCTTGTTGCTCCGATTTCGCGTATGGTTTCTGCTGCCTTTATAACGCTTTCTTCAAGCAGATTGGCTCCTGCGATCAGTCTTATTTTTCCTTCATTTTTTGGAACTGATGGATAAACAAAAGGTGTTGATAAGATTCCGTTTTCATAGAGTTGTTTTGCAAGCAGAAATGTTTCGTGAGTGTTTCCTGCAACTATTGAAGTGATTGGTGCTCCGCCATCAGCAAGATGGAACCCGCCTGACTTGGCACCGTTTCTAATGATGTTTCTATAGCGTATCATTTTTTCAGACAATTGAGTAAATTCTGTCTCAACTATGTTGAGAACCTCATCAATGCCTGCTAATGTGGCAGGGGTTAAGGCGGTTGAATATATAAGGTGTGGACAGTAGTATCTGAGATAATCTATCAAAGACTTTTTTCCTGCTATTACTCCGCCTGCATTTGCAAACGCTTTTCCAAGAGAAGTGAGATAAATTCCTTCAAAGTTCTCTATGTCAAAATGGCTCAATATTCCGCTTCCGTTTTTTCCTATCACACCGATACCATGACTGTCGTCAATTACAGGTATTGCTTTGTATTTTTTGCAGATGTTTACAATTTCTTTAAAAGGGGCTATAGATCCTTCTGTTGAAAAAACTGATTCTGTTACAACAAATATTGTTTTGTAGTCTGTGCAGCGGGAAAGTATTTTCTCAATGGATTCAATATTGTTATGAAGGAACGGGCGGACTTTGCATCCGGCTGACCGAACTCCTTCAACAAGGGAAGAGTGGGCATAGTGATCTACAAGGATAACATCATCTTTAGTTGCAAGTGCTGAAAATATGCCGTTATTCGCCTGATAACAGCTTGGCAGCAGGATGGCATCTTCAAGTTCAAGATATTTTGCAACTCTTTGTTCAACATTTCTGTAAAGATCGGCATATCCGGTCGCAATAGGTGTTCCGCATAGAGAAGTACCGTATTTTTCAACAGCTTTTATAACAGCTTCTTTCACTCTTTTATCTGTTGCAAGTCCAAGATAGTTGTTCGATGCAAGATTTACAAACTCTTTGCCATTTACAATGAGAGGGTCGTCAAGTCCAGAGCCGATAAGGGGGTAGTAGGGATTAAACTTCGCATTTTCTGCAGGAGTGCGGTCTAATATGAATCTTTCGTAGAAATTGCCGTTCATTTTCTTGCCACTATTTCAGGATGGTTTTCACTAAGTTTTTTTATTATATCATTTACAGACAGAGTATCTTTTACGGAGTCAACATCAATGTTTATACCGAATTCATCTTCAATTGAATTGATTAGCATCACTGTTGCAAACGAATCAAATCCGAGATCATCTTCAAGAAGACTTTCCCCGGTAACGCTTACTTCCTTGTTTTCAAGATTTTCTTTTACAAGTTCAATTATTTTTTCTCTGAAACTCATAGTTTGTCCCCCGCCAGACATTTTGTTTCGTTTTCACTGTCACAATTTATTGCACACAGATTGCAGTTTATACAAGCAGATCTGTGAGCTGTATCCTCTTTTATTTTTTCAACAAAATCAACTTCTGCAAGAAAAGGTCTTGAAAGACTTATGAGGTCAGCCTGATCGTTTTGCAGAGCTTGTTCCATTTCATTTCCTGTCCTGAATCCTCCGACTGATATTACAGGTATGCCGGTATGTTTTTTTGCAAGTTCAGCAAAATGGGCGTTGTATGCAGAGGTATAAGGTTTTATCCTTTTTTTTATGAAAGGTATGATGGTGTGCATCAATATTTTCCTGAGTACCCGGTTGTCAGTTTTATACATCGGGTTAATTGAAAAAATTGCATTTAACGGTATTGCACCTCGAAAAATTGAAAGTGCGTAATCCATAGTTCCGTAGCTTATTTCAATTGCCGCAACCTTTTTTCTGTCAAGGAATTTTATCAACTCAATGAAGTTGTTTTCTGAAAAGGGTTTATGAAAATCATCACTGCCCGATATTTTTACGAGAATAGGATAATCCTCTCCGCAAAGTTCACGGGAGCGGTCAATTATTTTTTCAAGGAACGCTGTTCCGATTCCGCTGTTGTCATCTATGCCGAACTCATCTTTTCGGTTGTTTATGGAAGGGTGGAGGAACTGGTGGATAAGATATCCGTGGGCACAGTGGAGCTGTACTCCGTCAAAACCAGCCTGTTTGGAATAAAGCGAGCTGTTTGCAAATTTTTCAATTATCTCAAAAGTTTCATTTGTTGATAGAGGATGGAGGATGCTCATGAAATAAAGGGATGGTTTTCTTGAAACTCCGACAACTCTGTGTTTGGTGAATTTTCTTTTTGTCTGTCTTCCTGTGTGGGCGATCTGTTTATAGATGATCCCGTTATGTTTATGAACCATGTCCGTTATTTTTCTGAAATGCTCGATCTTGTCAGGATCGTCAAGCCCGGTCTGACCCGGCTGCATTGCACGGCCTTCTTTTGATATGAATGCAAAGCCGGTTATTATTGCACCGATTTCCTGTCCGGCAAGGTCTTTATACATTTTAAAGTAAGATTCAAGAGGAAATCCGCCACTGTCAGCCATTCCTTCAAATGTGGCAGATCTTATTATTCTGTTTCTGAGAGTGTTCTTTCCTATTTCTATTTTGGAAAAAAGTTTCATTTCAACCTTTTACATTTTTATGAAAACTGAAAAGAAAGCCTATGAAAACATAAGTTACAAGATAGAGCATGAGTGCGAGTTCAGGTTGATATAGAGCCATGATCATTGCAAATCCGCAGCAGTATGCACGGAAGTTCACTTCAAGAGCGTGGTATGTGATCTCTCCGACCGGGTTTTTATAGTATATGAAGCCGTTCCATATTTGTAATATTGCTGTAATTATGAAAAGGAATATGAACTGGTTGTTAAGAGATGTCGCTATGAAACCTGAGAAATAGATGATCACTGCAAGCAGAGTAGGTATGAATCCAAGTATGAGTGCAATTTTGCGGGCTTTTTCAGTTCCGTATTTTACAACAAGAGTATTTTTTCCTGCACATTTATCTCCTTCATGATCTTTGAAATAGGTATAAAATGTGAGGATGCTGTTCATTACCAGCACAAGGAACATAACGGCTGCCCATTCGGTAGAAAAAAATTCGATTTTTACCGGTCCGCTTGCAATAAACCCGAATAAAGGACCCATCGTTATCATGAGCCCGAACACTATATTCCCGATTATTCCATAGCCTTTTGCATATTCATAAGCTATGTTGAGAGCCGTCCCGAGGATAAAAGGTATCAGAGCAAGTGGCTCAAGGAAGAGAATAATTATGAAAAATGTGGCAATGTTCAGAATTATTGAAAGGGTAAGGGCATATTTAGGATTCAGTTCTCCGGTCACCATCGGTCTGCATGGAGCATTTACCCTGTCTTCTTCGATACCGAGATAGTCGTTGAATATCTGATTTATTCCCCACGATAAAAAGAGCAGAATAAGTATTATGATTTTC
>SLGQ01000075.1 GCA_007136595.1 Candidatus Sumerlaeota bacterium
GGTGCAAAGCAATTTTTTTCTTCTTCATTACAGACATTATTGCAAAGGTCTCCGTCTGCACATGGGTTGCCGCTGCTGACACATTTTCCTCCGGCACTGCACTGCTCAGTCCCGTTACAGAAGATCCCGTCATCACAGTCGGTACCTTCAGGAAATTTGACAGGCATACATGATGCATTATCGCAAACCCCCTCAAAACATTTTGGGTCCCATTCACTTGAACTAAGGTTGTTGGTGCAGGAATGTCCATTATAAGCAGCCTGTCCTATGCAAAGTCCTTCAGCGTTACAAGAAGCAACAAAGCAGTCCTTGCTCCATGAATGATCCTGATTCACGGGGTGGGAACAGGGATGTCCTGACAAAATATCCCCAAGTTCATTGACACAATCATTTACACAAAGCAGTTCTCCGACCACCGGATAAAAGTTTTCATCACATTCGCAATAAGGTTTATTTTCTGTATCAACAAAACAAGTTCCTTTTTCATTACAGTCAACACCTTCACATGGATCGGTCACTGGATGGTCATCGTCTGTCATGTCATCATCGTGCTCCGGATGGTAGTCATCATTGCCTGGAATTATGTCTGAATCGTCAGGCTCGACAGGAGTTTTTCCGTCGCTTTCCTCGTGATCCCTGTCATTTTCAGGAAAATGATCGTCATGGGTCAAATCATCAGAGTCTTCTGAAATGACTCTCTTTATTCCACTGTCGCAGGAAAAAAACATCAATGCCGACAAAACAATAAAAAAGAAGTAAATTGTATTTCTGATCATAGGAAAACCCCCCAACTAAAGTAAGTAACACTCTCATCAACTTGTACATTATATCACATTCCTGTTCTAATTCAAACTAAAAGAAAGAGCAGGACTATTTTTAAGTTGAAAATATAATGTCTTTCTGATATATTGACCTTGACTTTGTTTGATGGTTCGAGACATTAAAAGAGCGGAAATAAAGATATATGCCTGAAAAGACAGATAAAAACTTAAAGGCTGCGAGGAAACAAAATATTTCCGGATCTCTTACTGTAAATGTTGAAGAACTCTGTTCCGAACTGGAAAAACTCAGGATAGACAACGAGAGACTGGAAAAAGAGCTTAAAAATATTGAAGTCAACATAAGGGATGAGTATCTCCATACATCAGACTGGACTAAAACCGCACTGATCAAATTAGTTCAGTTTGCTGCCATTGAACTCGAGCCGGCTTCTCTGGAAAGTTTCCCTTCAAAAGTTGCAGACTTTCTCGGTTCTCCGGAATTCAGCTACCCGTATGTAGGTTTTTTTAAACATAACAAGGTCTCTTCAAAATGGGAACCTCTTGCGGAAAAGGGGAAGTGCAGTTCGGATATGGAAAATATTCCTGTTTTTACCGGAGACATGGTGCTTGAGGAGAAAGAAGAGGCATATAACTTTTTTTCAGTTCAGGAAGAGAGCTATATGTTGTGTGTATCTACATCGGAAATTAAAAAAAAACTTTCCAACGATGATTTTTCTTTCATAAATCTTTTCGTTACACTTATGAGTTCCATTTTTAATATGAAAGTGCTTGCCAATGAAGTTGAGCAGAGAATGATAGAAGCGGCCACTTTAAGGAACGCAGAAAGGCTTTTAACCAATGTGAAAAACAATACAATTACCTTGGAAGAAGTTTTTTCCGAGATAGCGGTAGATCTCTCGATAGATTCCTTCCTTTATGCCATTAAAACGGATACCTTAAAAGATGATCTTAAAATAGTGCTTTCTAAAGGGATAAAAGTGAGGAGTTGGGACTCTTTCCTAAAAATGATTTTTGAAAATGAGACATATTTTAATGAGGAGTGGGTCGTACTCCCGTTAACTGACGAAGAAATGAACCTGTATGGTGTTCCGGTTTTTAAATTATCTCACCACAACCCCTCTTTAAGACATATTCAGGAAAAGGTTTTATACTGGATAATTCCCCAGTTAAGTATGATCCTGTCAAAGAAAAAGTTTCATCAGGAGTCAATAACCGATTCTCTGACTACAGTTTATAACAGAAGGTATATCCTTAAAATACTTGAGGAAAGATTCAAGAAGGCTGAAGCAGAAGAGGATACGAAGCTTTCAGTTGTAATGCTTGATATTGATCATTTTAAACCCGTAAACGATACATACGGTCATCAGGCTGGAGACAAAATACTTCACGAAGTTGCAACTATAATTTCCAAAGCGGTAAGAGAAGTTGATATTGTCGGCAGATATGGGGGGGAAGAATTCATTATAATTCTTGGTGTAGGTAAAAACGGTGCCAGCAATGTTTGTGAAAGAATAAGAAAATCAATAGAAAGTTACCCTTTTTCATGGGATGGCAAGGAAATTTGGGTTACTGTTTCGATGGGATGTGCAACTTACGAAGAGAAAATATCTTCATGGGAGGAAATGGTTTCCATTTCAGATATGTGTCTTTATAAAGCAAAGAGAACCGGCAGAAACAAAGTTGTTGTGTTTTAAGTGAAGAGAGGTGTTATTTTGAGGTTTTTTACACTCTTTTTTTTAATAATACTTGCTGTTAATGTTTACGGACAGGAATTGTCTCAAGCTGATAGCCAGCTTTATTTTGCTGTACAGGCAATGAATTTTGCAAGAGCTCAAGCTGCAATAAAAAACGGTGCAAATGTGAGCGGGGTGGATGAAGACGGATGGCCCTTCTTCATAACAGTTGTAAGCAGCGGAGACCAGAGGATGATAAACCTTTTTCTTAATAACCGTGTAGATGTAAACATAAAGGGTCCCGATGGAAGAACCCCTTTGATGCATGCTTTGTCAAACGGGAATATTAACTTGGCGAACAACCTCATAAAGAGGGGTGCCAGCCTGGTTGATTCCGATGCAATGGGGAAAACTGTTCTGATGTATGCCGCTGAAGCAAGCAGTATGGATATTATTAAAAGAGCCATTAATGCCAAGGCAAATGTTTATGCAAAAGATAATCGAGGATGGAATGCTCTTAACTATGCAATGGGAAAGCGGAACAGGGATATTCTTAAACTTCTCGGGGAATATGAAACCAGACCGACAGATTTTCTTATTGCCGTTGAAACGGGAAATACAGTAAGAGCCCGTACTCTTTTAAGGCAAGGTATGGATCCCGATTTCAAAAATGAAAACGGAGAACCGCCGATCTGGATAGCAATTAAAAATAACGACAGACACATGCTCAGACTCCTTTTAGAGTTTGATGCGGATGTTAACTTTAAAAACAGTCAGGGTTACACGATATTGATGTTTTGCTTTGCTTCCGGAAAGATCGAGATGGCAAGAGAGCTTATAAGGTATGGAGCGTATGCAGATTTCAACTTCAGGTATGCAGAAGGGAAAACAGCTTTAATGATTGCAATCTTGACACAGGACCACAGATTTATGAAATCTATACTTAACTTCCGGCAGGACTTTAATATTAGAGATGAATACGGAAACACTGCCTTAATGTATGCTGCAGGAATGGGGCTAAATGATATAGTTAAGACTCTTTTGTCCAAAGGGGCAGATAAAAACATTAAAAGAAAAGATGGTCGGACAGCCCTTGATATTGCTAAATCAAGGGGGCACACCTATATAGCAAGGCTCCTTCAATAACAATTTTCTATTTATTTGTGGGCCAACAGCAAAACTATGATGTTAAAACAGCAGAACGATCGTTTTTTTATGACAATTATTTTTTTTTAGATAGCAAGAATAAAATTGACGGTTTTAAGATTATCGATATAATCTTTCGGCTTATGTTTTTTCTATTTTTAAATGGTGCTCCAAATGGTTGAAATTGGTGGTAAATACTTTGATGTTAATGATTTTAGGGACATAGTTTTTAATAAAGCAGCCTGTGTGTTTTCAGAAAAATCTCTTGTTGAAGTAAAGAACAACTTTGAATTCCTTAAAGATTTTTCTCAAAAAAGGACTATCTACGGTATAAATACCGGATTTGGTCCAATGGCAAGATACAAAATAGAAGATGAAGATATAAAACAGCTTCAATACAACCTTATCAGAAGTCACTGTGCAGGATCAGGAGATATTCTACCTGAAATATATGCAAGAGGTGTTGTTGTTGCAAGGCTTAATACTTTAATGCTTGCTTCATCCGGAGTCCACCCTGAAATAGTGGAACTTTTAAAAGGTTTCCTTAACAACAATATTTCTCCTGTGATACCTGAGCATGGCGGAGTCGGAGCAAGCGGAGATCTTGTTCAGCTTGCACATCTTGCACTCAATGTAATTGGCGAAGGTGAAGTTTATTTCAATGGAGAGATCGTTCCTGCTGCGACCGCTTTTGAAAAATGCGGGCTTAAGCCTGCAGGCATCCATTTGAGAGAAGGGCTTGCTCTTATTAACGGCACCTCCGTAATGACCGCAATAGGAACGATAAATCTTATGCTTGCACAAAGAGCGCTTAACTGGGCGATAGTGGCAAGTGCACTTCTGATGGAAGTTGTGGAATGTTATGATGACCATTACTCTAACGGAACTAACGGTGTAAAGTTACATGCCGGACAGGGGCTTGTTGCCAAGGAGCTTTCTTCTCTTTTAAGCGGCAGTAAACTTGTAAAAAACCGCTCGAGCCATATGTATGACAAAGAGGTTCCTTCAGGTTATATTGATGAAAAAGTTCAGGAATTTTATTCAATCAGATGTGTTCCACAGGTTCTTGGACCTGTT
This sequence comes from Candidatus Sumerlaeota bacterium, assembly GCA_007136595.1. GTDB lineage: Bacteria > UBP6 > UBA1177 > UBA1177 > UBA1177 > SLGQ01. Next base: position 4,679 of record SLGQ01000075.1, read on the forward strand.
CTGGACGCTCTTGAATTTTCAAAAAAGGTTCTTTTTGATGAAATAAATTCGGTAAATGACAACCCTGTTGTGTGTCATAAAACAGGATTTGTATATCACGGTGGAAATTTTCACGGAGATTATATCTCTTTTGAAATGGATAAAATGAAAACTGCTGTCACAAAAATGACCATGCTTTGTGAAAGACAATTAAATTATCTTATGAATCCCAAGCTCAATGAAAAACTGCCACCCTTTGTAAATCTTGGGAAAATAGGGCTTAACTACGGAATGCAGGCTGTCCAGTTTACAGCGGTTTCAACAACTGCTGAAAACCAGTCGCTCTGCTTCCCCAACTATATCCATTCAATATCAAGCAACAACGACAATCAGGACATAGTCAGCATGGGGACAAATTCTGCAAACATTGCAAGAAAAGTTATAGACAACTGTTTTGAAGTTGCGGCAATTGAACTCATTGCACTGTCTCAGGCACTGGTTTATCTTGATTGCAAAGAAAAGATGTCTTTAAAAACAAGGGCACTCTTTGAAAAACTTAAAGAAATCGTACCTCCGTTCATTGAAGACACAACAAAAAATAAAGAAATTGAAAATATGAAGAATTTCATTTACGATAATGATGTTAAGAGTTTTTATTGACAGATAAAACCGGGTGGAAGGGATGAAAACAGCTCTAGTAACGGGAGGATCAAGAGGCATCGGAAGAGCAGTGAGCATCAAGCTTGGGGAGCTTGGGTTCAATGTTCTTGTAAATTACAGATCAAATGATGAAGAAGCTGAAAAAACCGTTGAAACAATAAGGGAAAATGGTGGAACAGCGGAAAAACTTAAATTTGATGTGTCAAGCAGAAGTGAAGTGCGGTCCGCACTTGAAAAGTGGAAATGTGAAAATGATGGCAAATACATCGAGGTGCTTGTCAACAATGCAGGGATCAGAAAAGACAATATTCTTTTTTCAATGGAAGATTCCGAGTGGGATAGCGTTATTGACACAAATCTTCATTCTTTTTATTCAGTTACAGGTTTTGTGATAAAAGATATGATGTTCAATAAAAAAGGAAGAATAGTTAACATTACGAGTCTTTCAGGGATAAAAGGATTGCCGGGGCAGACTAATTATTCTGCCGCAAAAGCAGGTGTTATCGGTGCTACAAAAGCCCTGGCACAGGAAGTTGGAAGAAGAAACATTACTGTCAATGCCGTTGCTCCGGGATTTATTGTTACAGAAATGATAGAAGATATTAATGAAAAAGAATTCAGAAAGCTGATTCCTCTTGGAAGATTTGGAAAGGCTGAAGAAATTGCAGGTGTTGTTGCATTTCTGATAAGTGATGCCGCAAATTATATAACCGGTGAAGTTATATCGGTAAACGGTGGATTATATACTTAAATTAAAGAGGGAGAATTCATGAGACGGGTTGTTGTCACAGGACTTGGGATCCATTCATGCATAGGTTATTCAGTTGATGAAGTAAGAGATTCCCTTTTTAAAGGAAAATCAGGGATCGTTTTTGAAAAAGAAAGAAAAAATATGGGTTTTAGAAGCGGTCTTACCGGCAAAGTTGAAATGCCCGATCTTAAAGGAAAAGTTTCAAGAAGAGAAAGGGTTGGCATGGCAGAAGAAGGTTATTATGCCTATGCCGCCACAGAACAGGCTTTTGAACAATCAAAAATTGATATGGATTTTCTTGAAAAAAATGATGTCGGTATCCTTTACGGAAATGACAGTTCAGCAAGAGCCGTCGTTGAATCGGCAGAAATAATGAGAGAGAAAAAAGATACCATGCTTCTTGGAAGCGGTGCAATTTTTCAGGGAATGAATTCTACAGTTACAATGAACCTTGCGACAATTTTTAAGCTCAGGGGGATAAACTTTACTGTGAGTGGAGCATGTGCAAGCGGTTCTCACTCAATAGGAATGGGTTATCTTCTCATTAAATGGGGTTTGCAGGATATAATACTTTGCGGCGGAGCACAGGAAGTGAATCACCACTCAATGGCAAGTTTTGACGGGCTGAGTGCTTTTTCAACACAGGAAGATGAACCTGAAAAAGCATGTAAGCCTTTTGATATTCACAGAGACGGACTTGTTCCAAGCGGGGGGGCGGCATCTTTGATCCTTGAAAGTTATGAAAGTGCTGTAAAAAGAGGTGCTCCGATAATTGCAGAAGTTATCGGGTACGGTTTTTCTTCAAATGGAAGCCATATTTCTGTTCCTAATGTTGACGGTCCATTGAAATCACTTCAAATGGCTGTAGATGAATCCGGCATAGATATTAAAGAAATTGATTATGTAAATGCTCATGCGACTGCCACTCCTGTCGGCGATATGAATGAAGCAAAAGCTATAGATATTGCTTTTGGAGACCACAAACCCTTTGTTTCCAGCACAAAATCGATGACAGGACATGAATGCTGGATGGCGGGAGCAAGCGAAGCACTTTATTCGATAATAATGATAAATAACGGCTTTGTAGCTCCGAACATAAACCTTACGGAACCCGGTGATGAAGCCAAACCGCTTAAATTCGTTTATGAAGGGACAGAAACAAAGGTTGATACAATTTTAAGCAACTCTTTCGGGTTTGGAGGAACAAACTCAACATTGATAATAAGTAAATTTAAAGGATAAAACTTTTTTTTGGAGGAAAGTTATGAACAGAGAAGAAATCATCAGCAAGATCATTGAGTTCATGAGCGAAGAATTTGAAGTTGAGCCGGAAGTGATCGTTCCTGAAGCAAACCTTATGGAAACACTTGAGCTTGACAGCCTTGACCTGGTTGACCTTGTTGTAATAATTGAGAAAAATTTCGGTTTTAAAGTTGAAGCAAAGGACTTTGTCGATATAAGAACCTTTGAAGATTTCTATAACTATGTCTGCAATAAACTTGAAAATCCTGAGCAGAAACCGGAATAATTCAAGAGATGTCTAAATGGTCCGGAAAAAGCAGAGGTGGCGGTATCGGTTACAAGCTGTTTTCTCTGTTTCTTAAGTATGGCGGACTTTTTGCTGCATATACGATCTTACGGTTTGTTGCACTCTATTTCCTTATAACTGCTCCGAAAGCTGTAAAGAACCTCTACCATTATTTCAGAAAAGTTCACGGTTTTTCTCAGCTGAAAAGTTCAATGTATATTTATCTTAATTTTGTTGAACTTGGAGAAAGCATTATTGACAGGATGGCTGTTATCATGGGTATGTCTGAAAAATTTACCTTTAATTTTGAAGATGAACCTGTCCTTAGAAAAACTGTCGAAAGTGATGACGGTTGCCTGATGGTAAGTGCACATGTAGGGAACTGGCAAGTTGCCCAGGCTTTTTTGCACCGGTTCAATAAAAAGAAAGTGAATATAGTTATGGTGGATGTTGAAAGCGAAAAGATAAAGCAGTTCGTTAAAACCTCTGAAGGTGGAGAAAATGTAAACATCATCGTTATGAAAGAGGGGCTGGATTATCTTTTTGACCTTGTAAATGCCTTCAGGAACAAGGAAGTGATCTGTCTTCACGGAGACAGGTTCGTTGAAGGTTCAAAAGTTGCAGAAACGGAGTTTTTCTCAAAGAAAGCACTTTTCCCGCTTGGACCTTTTTCTCTTGCAAAAAAATTCAAAGTGCCTGTTTCTTTTACTTTTGTCATGAAAACAAGTAGATACGGATACAGTTTTTACGCAACGGAAGGAAAAATCTATGACAACGAGAACGACATGATAAAAGATTATGCGGTTTCTCTGGAAAATGTTCTTAAACGGTATCCTCTACAGTGGTTCAACTATCATGATTTCTGGATGGAACAATGAAAATATTACTTGTTTCAGCAAACAGTTGCGGTGAGCCTTACCCTGTTTATCCTCTTGCCCTGAGCTATCTCGCCAGTGCGATTTCCAATTGTTTTAAAGATGCCGAAATAAAAATGTATGATGTCAATATAGACAAAGAGAAAAAACTCGAAGATGTTGTAATGTCATATAAACCCGATTATATTGGAATAAGTCTCAGGAATATTGACAATGTCAATCTTTATAACCGGAAAAATTTCATTTATGATTATCGTGAGATGGTTGAAACTGTAAAGAAAGTTTCAGAGAGCATTGTAATAGTGGGTGGTGCCGGATTTTCAATTTATCCCGAAAAACTCTTTTCCTTTTTAGGGGCTGATTTTGCAGTTGTCGGTGAAGGCGAAAATGCAATATGTGAGTTGATAGAAGCCCTTGAAAAAAACAGAGATCATAAATCGATAGAAGGTATTGTTTATAAAGGGGAAAACGGAGTCAAGGTAAACAAGAGAAAAAGCTTTTCTCCGGGTATTTCTTTTGAAATGGATGACAGACTGTCCGATTTTTACTGGTTAAACAGCGGCATGATGAATGTGCAAACTAAAAGAGGATGTCCTTACCGCTGTATATACTGCTCATACCCTGTAATAGAAGGGAGAACCGTAAGAACTCTTACACCCGGCAATGTGGTTTCAACAATTGAAAAGGCTGTTGCTCAAGGGAAGGATTACTTCTTTTTCACTGACTCTGTATTTAATATGAACCCTGAGTATAACAGGGAATTTGCAACTATGCTGATCGAAAAAAAGATCAATGTGAAATGGGGAGCTTACTTCAGACCAGCGGGAACAACTTTTTCCGACCTTGAACTTTTTAAAAAAAGCGGTCTTACCCATATTGAATGGGGCACAGAATCTTTCAGCGATCCTGTTTTAAAACGATACGGAAAAGAATTCAGTTTCAATGAAATAAAAGATATGACAGAAATGTGTCAGCAACTTAAAATATATAACGCCCATTTTTTAATACTTGGCGGATACGGTGAAACTAAAGAGACTCTTAAAGAGACTTTTGAAAGATCGAAACTGCTTCCCTGGACAGTTTTTTTCCCTTTTATCGGAATGAGAATTTATCCTCTTACTCCGCTTTATGATATTGCCGTAAAGGAAGGTGTCATAAGTGAAGATGACGATCTTATGGAATCTGAATACTACCTTTCAAAAGAAGTTGATCTTTCAATGGAAAATCTCAAGGAACTTGCTGATTCTACAGGCAAAAGATGGGTTTTTCCCGATGAAGATCATGCCCCCGTTTTAAAAAGACTTAAAAGTAAAGGGAAAAGAGGTCCTCTCTGGGAATTTCTCGTAAGTTGATATCCCTCACTTTGATTTCTTGACAAAAATTAGTAAAATGGGACAATCCCAATGAACTTTTGCCGGAGGTTAATATGTTTACTGATTATGAGATCGCTTCAAAGGTCAAGATCAAAAGTGTTGAGGATATTGCACAAAAAATGGGACTTCACCCTGAAGATATCTATCCCTGGGGAAGAAATGTTGCAAAAATATCGCTTGATGCATCAAAAAGAAACGGGAAAAAAGCAAAAACAGTGCTTGTAACAGCTATAAGTCCAACTCCGGCAGGAGAAGGAAAGACCACTTTAAGTATCGGTCTGAGCGAAGCTTTTAATAAAATCGGTAAAAAATCGATAGTTACTCTCAGAGAACCGAGCCTCGGACCGGTTTTCGGCGTTAAAGGTGGAGCTGCCGGAGGCGGTTACTCACAGATAATTCCGATGGATTCCATAAATCTTCATTTTACCGGAGACATACATGCGGTAACAACCGCCCATAACCTTCTTGCGGCACTTCTTGACAACCAATATACAAGAGTCAAACAGCAATGTCTTTTACCGAAAGAGATAATCTGGAACAGAGTGGTTGACATGAATGACCGTGCTTTAAGGAACATCGTGATCGGACTTGGTAAAGAAGCCGGAATGGTGAGAGAAAGCAAATTTGATATAACTGCATCTTCAGAGATAATGGCGATACTTGGACTTGCTACAGATATGAACGATCTGAAGGAAAGACTTTCAAAGATCATTGTTGCAGAACTTAACACCGGAACTCCTCTTACAGCGGGAGATATTGAAGCTGCCGGAGCAATGGCGATAGTTCTCAAAGATGCAGTGATGCCCAATCTTGTTCAAACTCTTGAAGGGAATCCGGCACTTGTTCATGCAGGACCTTTTGCAAATATCGCACACGGTACGAACTCTGTAATTGCAACCGACATTGCAAAAAGATACGGCGACATAGTTGTGATAGAAGCAGGTTTCGGAAGTGATCTGGGTGCAGAGAAATTTTTTAACATAGTAAGCAGGTCAAAAGGGATGGAACCTCCTGATGCGGTTGTTATCGTTGCAACGGTCAGAGCTTTAAAATATCAGGGTGGAGTTAAAAAAACTGCACTCACAAAACCTGATACGGAGTCGGTCAAAAAAGGTTTTGCCAACCTTAAAGGACATATTGAAAACATGAAATCTTTTAACAGACCGGTGTTTGTTGCCCTTAATGTTTTCAGCAGTGACACAGATGAAGAGATAAACACGATAATAGAGTTGTGTAAAGAGAGCGGTGTTGAATGTCATAAAGCTGAAGTTTGGGCAAAAGGTGGAGACGGAGCACTGGAGCTTGCTGAAGCGGTATATAAAGGAACTCAGATGGAAAAAGGAGAAGTTTCATTTACCTACGATTTTGATGATCCTCCTGAGGAAAAAATAAGAAAAGTCGCTCAAAAAGTATATGGTGCCGATGATGTCGTTATTCCAAGAAAAGTGCAGAATAAAATTGAAAAAAGGATAGGCTGGGGAATAGGAAATGTTCCTGTCTGCATGGCAAAGACACAGTATTCATTTTCCGATAACCCTTTGTTGCTTGGCAAACCTTCAGGATTTAAAATTGAAGTTACAGATATAAAATTTTCTGCCGGAGCAGGTTTCATGGTGGTTTATACCGGTGACATTATGACAATGCCGGGGCTTCCGCCAACTCCTGCCGCATCGTCAATGGAAATAGATCATGACGGAAACATTCAGGGACTTTTTTAAATGGTTGAAGAAAACCTTGTTTCTATTGAAATAGAGTTGATAGACAAAGCTGTAAAAGGGGATAAAAAGGCTTTCTGTAAACTGATAGATATGCACAGAGCCAAACTCCGTTCTTTTGCAGTTAATATAACGGGCGGAGATCAAGCTACTGCCGATGATATATTGCAGGAAGCTTTGATCAAGGCGTATCGTGCTCTTCCAAGATATGACAACAAGGGATCTTTCACTACATGGCTTTGGAGAATAATAAAAAATGAATTTATCAACTATTTAAGGGTACCTTCAAATAAAGTTGAATCAGCATCTGTTGATTCAAATGACAAGGAAAATCTTTTCAGATCGGAGGAAGATTGCGAAAGTTGCATGCTTGAAGATGAGATAAAAAACAGTGTGAGAGAACTTATATCGCATCTTCCTGAAAAGCTGAAAGCGGCAGTAATTCTGGTCGATCTCGAAGAGATGTGTTATGAGGATGCGGCTGACATCCTCGAAATATCTTTGACGGCACTTAAATCAAGGGTGTTTAAAGGAAGAAAAAAGCTGGTTGAAATTGTTGAAGAAAAAATGGGTGATGAAACAACTTTAAATGAAAAAAAGCCGTTATAGGTTTGAGCGTTTGGAGAGGATCGATGGATCACAATAAAAAATATTCCGCCGCACACAACCGGTTACAGTCTATTTTAAACAAATACCGTCCTGAAATGGATGATCCCGATGGTGAAAAGTTTACATCATCGTTGATGGAAAAACTGGACAAGGTTTCAGTCCAAAAGGAAAGACCGGCAGAAAAAGTGATTTTTAAACCTGCCTTTTCAATAGCTGCACTTGTTTTAATATTGATAGGAGCGGCACTTTTCTTTTTTCAGCAACAAGATCCGGAAGAAATTTTTGCAGAAACAGAGGTTGTTCCGGAGTCGGTATATTCTGCAAAAATAGATGAACCGGTAGGCATTGTTCTTGAATATGAAAGTGAGATTGATGTTGAATATGTCGAGGTAAGTTTTCAACTTGAAAGAGGTGTGAGATTTCACTCTGATAATGAAACAGTGAGAGAAATGGATCAATTCGTGTGGAAAGGTTCTCTTTCAAAGGGTAGAAATGAAATTCCTTTTTTAGTTAATATCATTGAAAAAGGAAAATGGGAAATAACAACGACTGCCCGTTTTGACGGGTTTGTTCACAAACACAGGATATCTCTTGATGCAACAGGTGATAAGGCAATAGTTAAAATATTCAGATATGAGCCGGAGAAAACCGGCACATGACAAGGTTATTATTTGTATTGTCTTTAATGTTGTTTCTTGCTCCGGAGTTTCTTTCAGGTTCAGAAGAAAAGGAAAAATCACCGCTTAAAAGTTCCGTAAGGTTTTATGAAAAACATGAATTGAAAAAGTTTGAGAACTGGGAAAAAGATTTTTTTAAATTCAAAGAGGTGCCTCAGGAAGATCCGGACATTGAAATGGAGCTTAAAGTTGAAAAAACTGTTGATAGACCGGTGGTCAAACCTGTAAAGAAAAAAATGGAAAAACCTGAGCCGGTGCAAGTGCAAAAAGAAGTTTTTGAAGCGGAAAAATCTGTTCCGTCTGTAATTGAAGATGGAATAAGTGATTCTACTTCTCCTGAAATTGTAAAACAGCAAGTAGAAAAGGAAATAGAGATAAAAGAAAAAAAACCGGATAAAAAGCCTGTAATAATTGAAGAAAAAGAGATCATTCCTCCGGATGTCGAAGAAAATGATGAAGAACAAGTTGACAGTTCGGAACGAATGAGAAAAATGAAAGAGATGATGCGTAAGAAAAAAGGGAACAGGCGAATTGAAGACAGACGGGTTTATTAAATTCCTTTCAATTAAAATTTTCTTAACAGTTCTGTTGTTGATTGGATTTCAAAA
>SLGQ01000356.1 GCA_007136595.1 Candidatus Sumerlaeota bacterium
AAAACATCGATATTTTTAAAAAACGGCAAACCCGACAACATAGGTCGCATGGGTTGAGTATAATATGAGAAGTTTGTTTTAAGGGAGGCTCGCTATAAGATTAGTTTACCACGGAAAAAAAATTAATATAATGGGGGGTTGAGATGGCAACTTTGATAAGAATATTGCTGCTTGCAGGTATAATTTTCCTTTGCAGCAAAAACTGTCAGGTAACATTTGAGGTTGAAAACGGTTCCAAAATCACAGTACAGAAACGGAGCATTTCAATGTCGCTAAAGGATTGACAATAACGGGAGGTGCCGGCATGTTGATGAGGAGAGTTTTTCAAGATATAAGAACCTTTGCAAAACCGTCATGGAATACGATGGAATTTGAAAATTACAATTTCTCTCTGCCGGACAAAGATGCTTTGGCACCGAGAGATGGCTGCAAACAAAACTTGAGTAATAGTGAAGACTTGCTTTTTCTTGCCGGGCTTATGTCAGGTAATTACGGCGATATGATATTCCATTTCGAGAAAGATGGAAAACCTGTTTTTTTGAGGGAAAAGGATGGAAAATACTATCATCCGTTCCTTGATCTTGAAATAAATGTTGATGAAAGTTATATCCCAAAAAGCAAAATATCCCGCAGTACTGTCAGAAAAAAATTCAGAGCAAGATTCCTCCACATAAGAAAAAAGATCCACTTTGTCGTTGAACAATTTCATAAAACAGGTGAAGTAACAACAGATGAAGACTCTGAAAACATATTTTTAGGGACAAAAATAATTCATGGCAGAGATGCAACGGCAGAGGATATACTTTATATTGAAAAAAAGATAGATCCTTCAATGGAAATAGGCAATGATCCTTTCATCCACAGACTTCACGAGCAACCTCTTTTCAATTTTGAGATAAAAAGTGAGCTCCCTCCAAAAACACTTATCTGCCCATGTCATGGACCGGTTAAACCGAGATACGGGTTTTCAATGGATTCTACGAAAAGACCAAGATACAAAGAAGGCTATGCTTTATGTCCGAAATGTTATGGAACTTTAGCAAAAAAGATGCTGGTCAGAGGGTTTTGAGGTTTCCGCCCCGACAACATAGGTCGCATGGGTTGAGTATGATATTGGTTGTTTAATTCATTTGCGGAGGAACATAAGATGGTGAAATTAAAAATTAAAGATGCGTATGAAGAAACTCTCAAAGCTGTTCAGAAACATTTTGGAGGTGTTGAGGAGACATGTTTTGAGTCGCCAGCCAATTCAAGTTGCAATGTTTTTATTTTTCCTGAAATAAAGGGGGAAAGAGATCCCGGCATCCTTTGCAAGTATGATGACGGATGTTTTTATCTCAGCACCAATGAAGAGGGTTATGTTGCCGAAGTATTCAGAGAAAGAACATTGGATATCCGTTCCAATGACAATAAAAGTAGTTGTCCTGATGTATCATTTAAAATTTCAACACCATCGGAAATAGAAGATCTCAAGGATTTTTTCTACTACTCAACTGACTATACCAATGATGATTTTCTCCTTGTTGATAAAACAAAATTTGTGAAAACCACAATGGCTGATCTTATAGAAAATGTGTTTTTGGCAATATTCATCAACAGAGAAGCCTATCTTGTTGATTTGAAATACTATCTGGAGGCTGATACCGAGCTTGCAAAAACTCTCCGGGGAGCATTTTCATCGAAAAACATCTATGAGTATTTCAATAAAAATGTTGGCAAACCTTCAGATTTTTTCAAAAAACAGAGATCGGAACTCAAGCAATTTAAGAAATTCGGTTCCAACAAAAAAGATATAATGTTTGAAACCTTCAACGACATAAATTCCCTTGGACCGGCAGATCTTATAAGTCTTGAGATAACACTTAATAATTTCATCATCCGCCTCAAAGAAGATGTCCCTTATTCTTTCTTCCGGCAAATCGTATTAAAAACAACCCTTTATGAAAAAATGGAAAAAGCGTTAGACAGCAAAAATCCTCTTGAAAATCTTATGGCTATAAGCTTCAAAGCACCTTCAGACAGATACCACCGTCTCCGTTATGCCTTTACAATGAACGCCCTTTCTCAGGAAATTAAAAACTTAAGTGCACAACTCCCTCATATCAAAGCCCCTTCCCCTCAAAAAGTGCATGCTGAAATGATAAAAAGAATTGATACGATCAAAAACCTGCTTTGAAATTTCACAGTTCTGAAGGTTTTCGGCATTTATAGGGTTTGGGAAAGAGTGAGGTTTCTGATACAAATTCCGGTACTGTTTTTTTGACAGGGTGTTAAAAAAAGTGTATATTGCTGGGAGTTCGAAAGGTGTTGGAAGTAAGATTGAGTTAAAAGTATTTTCTTAAAAAAGGAGATCGTCAATGAAATTAGAATATTCAATTTACAATATCGTTATAAAACCTGAGCAAAATTTGAAATTTGATACTATGCCTGAGTTTCTTTTCAGGTCAGTTATTGGAATGGAGCTGAAAAATCTGAGCTGTCTTTTCAGAAACAGAAAATGTGAAGAGTGTGATCTGAAATTCCAGTGTGCATACAGTATAATTTTTGAGTCCCCCATAAGTAAGGAAAATCCTGTTCTTAAAGGGAGAAACTATGCAAGCCACCCTTTCATAATAAGTATTGAAAACAATGAAAAACCTTCTTTTGATATGATTTCAATGAACATTACTCTCCTTGGAAAAGCCATTGATTACTTTCCTTATCTTTTTTATTCTGTTTCCAAAGGTGGAGAAAGTGGAATTGGCAGGGACCGTGTTAAATATTCAATTGAAAGTGTAAAACACGAAAAAAAAGAAATATTAAAAAACGGCTCATTGGAAATATCGGGAAACAGAAAAGAATGGATTGCCGGAGCAAATTCAGGAAGAGGAGCAAAAAGGAAGTATCTTGTTGAATTTGTTTCACCTTTGAGATTAAAAAAACATGGAAAATATGTTGATGAATTAGATTATGAAGATTTTTTGAATGCTGTAATAAGAAGGATGAACATTCTGTGCGGTCTTTACGGACATTGTGAAAAAGATCCGGAAAAAACTGCTGCCGACACCTTTAATAAAAAGAACTTAGTGACAAACATACGATGGGTTGAAAACAAAAGATGGTCAGGAAGACAGAAAACAACAATGCTTCTTGGCGGAATAAAAGGAACAATAGAACTTTCAGGAAGCTTTACACCATTTGAAAGATCGCTCCTTGAAGCAGGAGAACTTTTTCATTTCGGGAAAAATGCAGGATTCGGGCTTGGCAGGATAAAAGTTAGAGAATTGAGATAAGGAGGAGTTATGGAAAAACAGATCAATAAAAGAGACAACATACTTTTTGAAAATATAAGTAAAATCATAAACGCAGCTAAATCTCAGGTAATAAAAACCGTAAACACTACAATGGTTTCAACATATTTTGAAATAGGAAGGATAATAGTTGAACATGAACAGGGTGGAAAAGACAGGGCAGAATATGGAAAAGAGACTCTCAAAGAGCTTTCTGTAAGACTAACTTGCGAATTTGGCAGAGGTTTTTCAGAGGACAATCTTTCAAGGATGCGAAGTTTTTATATTACAT
>SLGQ01000317.1 GCA_007136595.1 Candidatus Sumerlaeota bacterium
ATTTTACTTATTGAGTTTTTCAAATTCAAAGCAAGCGGTGACCTGAAAACGATCGAAACTACCATTTCCGAAGAAAAATCGGGTGACCCGAAATAAGCTTTAAAACCTTTGGATTTATCAATATCATCAAAAGAGGGGTACTCAAGTATTATCTCATCACTGTTTAAATAAAGGTCGTTGCTGATGGAACCGAAAACAGATACATTTCCTTTGTTGAAAAGATATCTCCTTATGGATCCAAAAGGAATTGCCGTTGTGGGATTGAACAATTCCGATCCCCCCAAAAACTGAGGTGTCCCCGTATATAGTTTTCTTGCCATTTTCAAAGAAAGAATATTGGCGTACAGTTCATCAGGATAATCTTTTATTTCCGACTCCACGGACAATATCCAAAGAAGAAGTTTTTCAGGGGAAAATCTTTTGGCTCCGCCTTCAAGTTCCAGCTCGGAAGAGATCAGATAAACTTTCGGGTTCACCACCCCCCCTGTAAAGTTGGGAGAATAAAAAAGTGCTAGGGAAGAAGCAAACAAATGGCTCCCTTTTAAAGAATAGAGATACCTTACAAGGACATCTTCGTTGAAAGGTAGCGACAGCGTACTGCTGGAAAACAAAAGTGAATCCACTTTCGAGATAATGCTTCCTTCCGCAGATGGAACTTCCCCTTTTTCCCATGAAGGAACAAAAACCGCTATTTCTGACAGTTCATTCACACATTCACTTAAAATTGAGTAATCTCCCGGCTTCGGCAAAACAAATTCAGGAAGGTTGAGAGATTCAAAAAGAAACGGGACAAGCATCCATCTGTGTGAAATATCGGGAGGGACATTCACTATCATGACACCTTTATCATCTATCCCGAACTGGTGTTCGATATCGAGAACCTCAAGATATCTCGCTATAAAAACAATGTCGGGACTGTTTCCCCTTATTGAAACACCCTCTTCCAACTGAAAATAGATCGGGAGAAAAGACCTTTCAGAAGAGTTGGCAAAAATTACATTGAACCCTTCCCCTCCTTTTTCTATACCGATAAGAGAGGCACTTTCCTTATCAAAATATGCATTGAGCAAATATTGACTTTTATTGTTTGAAGACATTCTTACAGGTTTGGAAAAGTCAGGTACCCGGTCAACAAAAAAACACGCTGACCGGGTGCTGTTTCTCCTTTTAAAAACTGTGATGTCTCTGTTTTCCAGATGTTCATAGTATATTGACGAAGCATCAGCAACATCTAGTTCCGTTGTATTTTCAGGGGTTCTCTCAAAATAGAAACATAACTCGTAAAAAGAATATTGAGGTTCCACCTCTGTTTTAACAGTTTTAGATGCACATCCTGATAAAAGGGATGCAGCTGAAAAAAATAAAACTGCAAAGAAAGTTATCCTGCAGCTTAACTTGGCAGATTTCATATCACACATATTCTCTTACTGCTATCTCCCCTTTAATTCCGTAAAAACAACCTTCTGCAAGTGCTGACATTTCATCTTCGCCGGGATAAGCAGTCACTTCAGCAATGAAAGAAACTCTCTCCCTCACCCAGTTGACAAAAGTTTTATCGTAAGCAACTCCGCCTGTCAAAAGAATTCCGTCAACTTTACCCTCAAGAACCGCTGACAAAGCTCCTATTTCTTTAGATATTTGATATGCCATTGACTTATAGACCAGTTCCGCTTCCTTATCTCCTGCGGCAACTCTTTTTTCAACTTCATAAGCATCATTTGTGCCGAGATAGGCAACCAAACCACCATTTCCTTTGAGCTTTTTCATAATATCAGACATTTCATATTTTCCACTGAAACACATTTTCACAAGCTGTCCGGCAGGAACTCCGCCGCTTCTTTCAGGAGAAAAAGGTCCATCACCGTTAAGAGCGTTATTAACATCAACAGCCTGACCTTTTTTATGTGCTCCAACGGAAACACCCCCACCTAAGTGAGCAACAATAAGATTCATGTCTTCATATTTTAAACCCTTGGATTTTGCATGTCTCCTTGCGACTGCTTTCTGGTTAAGAGCATGAAAAATGCTCATTCTGGGAAGCTCGGGCATCCCTGAAATTCTTGCAAAATCCTCCATTTCATCAACTACAACAGGGTCAACGATGAAAGCTTCGACACCCTCTCCGGCAGCTTTTGCTATCTCTTTTGCGATAGGAGCTCCGAGGTTTGAAGCATGTTCTCCCATTTTTGCAGCTTTAAGATCATCTATCATAAGCTGGTTTACTTTGTAAACTCCACCTTTTATAGGCTTCAGCAAGCCTCCTCTTCCTACGACAGCACCTAAAGAAGATATCTCAAAACCTTCTTTTTTTATTTCTTCAAGAATTACTTTCTCTCTGAAATCATACTGCTCAAATATATTGCTGAATTCTTTCAGATCATCAACGCTGTGTTTTATGTTTTTAGTAAAAATTTCTTTTGTATCTTCAAAAATTGCTATTTTGGTACTTGTTGAACCCGGGTTTATTGCCAGTATTTTCATTTTTTCCTCCTAATTTTTCAGTCCATTGCGGCAGCTAAAGCTATTGAATCAAGTTTTGCTTCGTCAGTGTCCGCTCTGCTGGTGAGAACTATCGGAACACTTGCACCCATTATAACGGAAGCCGACTTTGCTCCTCCAAGAAAGTTGAGACTTTTGTAAAGTACATTGGCTGCCTCAATATCAGGAAGAACTATAATATCAACATCACCGCCAACTTCAGTTTCAATTTTCTTATGCTCACATGCTTCTTTGGAAACGGCATTATCAAGAGCAAGCGGTCCATCTATCAAACATCCCTTTATCTGCCCTCTTTTATTCATAACTGTAAGCATTGCCGCATGAACCGTTGCCTCCATTTTTTCGTTGACAGCTTCAACGGCACCGACAACAGCAACTTTGGGTTTTTCTATTCCGAGTCTATGATATGCGTCAACAGCATTGTTAATTATTGCAACTTTTTCTTTGAATTCGGGAGCAACATTCATTGCCGCATCTGTGACAACAAATACTTTGTGGTAGCTGGGAGTTTCAAAAAAAGCAATGTGGCTGATGACAGATCCCTTCCGGAGTCCGTTTTCCTTGTCAAGAACAGCTTTCAGAAGATCAGCCGTTCCTACAAGACCTTTCATCAATATTTCAGCCTTGCCTTCTCTTATCAGAGAAACTGCTTTTCTACATGCTTTTGAGGGGTTAGGCTCATTTATCAACTCAATGTTTCCAATATCGAAACCTATTTGTGAAGCTATCGCTTCAACTTTTTCCTTGTCTCCCACAAGAACAGGTTCAACTATTCCTGCATTCATTGCATTTTTTACTGCTTCCAGAACCGGTTCATCCTCAGCAGCAGCCACAGCGATCCTTCTTTTGGTTTTTGATTTAGCCAGATCAATAAAAACTTTGATGTTCTCAAGTTTTGTCATTTCTTTTCTCCTTTTTGGTTGATACAAATTTCTCTAAATATATTAGGATATTTCTTTCCCATTTCCTGTTTAAGATAACACTCTATCTCTTCTTTTTCCGGCAGGACAAGTATTTTGTTCAACATGTCCCTCCCTTCTGCCAAGTAACC
>SLGQ01000329.1 GCA_007136595.1 Candidatus Sumerlaeota bacterium
CTACAACCCGGGCTGTGATAGCACGAACTTTCAGTCCGTGGGGACTTGCCGCCTGTAAGGTGGTGCTATCTTAGCCCACGCCCAACGGGCTGGGTACACTTTAAACGCATTTTACCACAAAGAACACAAAGGACACGAAGGAAATTTTTTTTTATTTTCCCGGGCCTACGCTACGCTACAACCCGGGCTGTGATAGCACGAACTTTCAGTCCGTGGGGACTTGCCGCCTGTGGGTACAGTTGTCAGCATCTCCAATATTGAATTGTACGGTGTTTAATCTGATGAAATGATTGCAAAAAAAATGGCGACCCTTACGGGACTCGAACCCGTGTTACCGGCGTGAAAGGCCGGTGTCCTAACCGCTAGACGAAAGGGTCGCACTATGGCGATGGTAGGCCGGGCGGGATTCGAACCCACGACCACCTGATTAAAAGTCAGATGCTCTACCAACTGAGCTACCGGCCCCCGCTCAACTACCAATTGGTAACGAACCAAAAGTTGCGTGTATAGTATGTTAAAGCGCCCCATTGTCAAACTTTTTATGCCAAAACATTGTAAGTAGCTGAAAATAATGAGTCGAACTGCTAAGACAAGTTGTATTTCACTTTATACCTTTAAATTTGTTTTTTCTAAGACTTCTGTTAAAAGAAATTGAAAATCTATGGGCTTCATCTCTGATCCCTTTCAAAATGTTTGCGGTTATAGAATCTCTCAGTTCAATTGTTTTTCCATTTTCATCTATCAGTTTTTCAAAGCCCTTTTTTTTCCCTCTGTCTTTTACTATGCCAACTGTTTTAACCATGTTTCCAAGAACACCGTTTACTGAACTTATCTGCCCTTTTCCACCATCTATCATTAAAAGTGACGGTTTTTCCATCGTATTTTCTTCCCACCTTTTTTTCATTCTTATGGCAACTTCTCTCAAGCTCCCGGGATCATTGACTCCTTCTATCGTTTTTATTTTATATTTCCGGTACTTTGACTTTATCAGTTTTCCATCTTCCCACCAGATAAAACCGGCAACTGTATCTTTGCCGCCAAAAGTTGAAATATCAACACATGCTATTGAATTTATTTCGATATTACAAAATTCTGACAGTTCATTTTTAAAAATCTCTATCTTTTCCTCATTTTGAAAAAATGCCGCTATGCTCTGTTCCATGTTTTTTTCAAGGATCTCTTTTATGCTTTTCTTTTGGCTCACTTTTTTTGATATTTTTTCCCCTGTTGCCAAATTAAGCTGATCGAGAGAAACTTCGTCAGGTTCAACAGATATTTTTTGAGGAACAGTGATTCCATCATAAAATGATGCAATTCCGGAAGTTATACAACTTTCCATACTGTCAAAAAGTGCTTTTTCCACAAAAGTTTTAAGGTAAAACAACTTGCCGTTACGATATCTCCCGATAGTTACAAAAAGGTGATCCCCTTCTTTTCTGAAAAAGAATGCGTCATATCCCCCTACTCCCGAAAACTCTATACCGTAATTTCTTTTTATCTCGGGAAGAACCGTCATCACATCCCTCAGAACAGCAGCCTTTTCAAAATTGAGGTCTTGAACCGCTTTTTTGATCTTTTCATTTATGATATCAGACAAAACTCTCCATTTTTTACCTTTAAGAAGCTCTATTATGCTTTTTACATTTTCGCTGTAGTCAGAGATTTCACCTTTGCACGGAGCACTGCAAATTCCCATTTGTCCGTTTATACACCCTTTGGGAACCTTTTTTGAACAATTTTTCAGCGGATAGATGGACTGGATCAATTCCTTTAGTGAACGGAGAAGTGCAGCCTGAGTAAAAGGTCCTTTTATGAAAAGATATTTCCTTTGAGGATGTCTGGTGACAACAAGACCGGGATATTTTTCAGCAGTTATTGCAAGATATGGATAACTTTTATCATCTTTGAGGTTAATATTGAAAAACGGTTGAAATTTTTTAATAAGATGACTTTCAAGGATAAGTGCTTCCGGTTCCGATCCCGCTATTATTATTTCAAGAAATGATGCTTTCTGCATGAGATGTATAACTGCCGTCCTTGTGTCACGCATTTCAATATACTGACTTATCCTGCTTCTCAGATCTTTAGCTTTTCCGACATAAAGCACTTTGCCTGACCGGTCAAGAAACTGATAAACTCCGGTTGAACGGGGAATTTTTTTTATTTCAAGTTCAGACAGATCAAAACAACCTGCATTGTCAATTTTACTCAAAGCAACTCCACCTCAAAACGATCACAAAATAATTGTATTCATATCGGGTAAAATTTGCAAATTTGAAAAGTTGCCGTAATATCATTAATGTCATTTTAAGGAGGTAAAAATGATCATTTCAGTAGGTGCCGATCATGGCGGTTTTGAGTTGAAAGAACAAATTGTCAACTATCTTAAAATGTCGGGACACCAAGTCATTGATAATGGGGCTAACTCATCAGATTCAGTAGATTATCCCGATTTTGCAAAACTTGTATCTAAAGATATTCAAGAGAAAAAAGCTGAGTTTGGAGTGCTTGTGTGTGGAAGCGGAATAGGCATTTCAATAGCTGCCAACAGACATAACGGAATAAGAGCCGCACTTGTCACAAGAAAAGAATTTGCAAAACTTTCAAGGGAACATAATAATGCCAATGTCATTGTTTTCGGAGGCAGATTCACCTCTTTTGAAGAGGCAAAAGAATATCTCGACATCTTTCTTTCAACACCTTTTGAGGGTGGCAGACATCAGAACAGAATTGACAAAATAGAAGATAAGATTTGAAAATTCTTCTTGTTTCTCCCCCGATTTTTGATTTTTACAGTTCTCCTCACCGCACTGAACCTTTAGGGCTTTTATATATAAAAAAAGCTCTTGAAATAAAAGGACATACGGTTGAGATATATGATGCAACTGCTTCAGGGAAAGTGAAAAAACTGAAAACACCTGATGAATTTAAATACTTGGAAAAATATTACTGTGAGGATACGGCACCTTTTTCACTTTTTTCAGGATACAAACGGTTTGGAGACAGTTTCAATAAAATATGCAGCTACTGCCATAAAAACAGCTTTGACATTATTGGATTAAGTTCTTTGTTTTCAGCATATTATCCTGATGTTGAGGAGTTGGCATCACAGATAAGAAAAGTTACAAAAGCAACCGTCGTCATTGGAGGAACTGCTGTTAATTCACTGAAAGAACACCATATTTTAGAAAGCAACGCCGATTATTTTCTTTCAGGTTGCGGAACAGTTTCAATGCCGCTGTTTGCAGATACAATATCCGGGAAAACCCAATTATCTCAAGTCCCGGGATTAATTTACAAAAATGATGGAAAAATCATCAGGAACAGCTTCTCGCAAAGCCCTCCCTGGTTTGGAGATATAATTCCTGACAGATCCAATTTGAGAATATTCAGGAACAGGGTGACAGCACAGATCATATTTTCGACAGGTTGCAGAAATAACTGTACATTCTGCTCAATTCACAAAGAAAACAGTTTTTCCCAAAGAACTCTTGCCCATATTACTGAAGAGCTTCAATATCTAAAAAATTCCGGGGTTCAACTGGTTGACATCGAAGATGACGATCTGTTTTCAGACAGAGAACATGCTATTGAAATCATTAATGTTCTAAAAGATTTTCATAAGTCGGGAATGAAGTTTACCGCAATGAATGGAATTACTGCAAAAAACATTGTAAACATTGGACATCTTTTGCCTGAAGCCGGTTTCATTAAACTTGACCTTTCTCTTGTATGTGCATCTGAAACTGCGGCATCAAATATTGGAAGACCCCACTATCTTGATGACATTGAAAAGATAAACCGATCTGCAGGGGAAAAGTGTGAAGTAGAAGTTTTTCTGATACCGGGACTCCCGGGAACAACTTTGAATGAAACCCTTTCAACAATTGTCCACCTCAACAGACTTAACATTAAATGCGGTTTAAGCCCGCTCTATCTTGTTCCGGGAGTAACAATGTTTGAAAAAACCGGAATACCTGAAAATCTCCGGCTTTGCAGGGGCTCTGCACTTTATCCTTTTTCCGATACCGAAAGAGACAATGTTGCGTCACTTCTTAAGATATCAAGATTCTTAAACTATTTTTCAACGAGTAAGAATGACCCTCTATTTGACGAAAATCTCAAATATTTTAAAAAATCGATAAAAAGGAATCAATGGTTCCGAAAATCAAAAGATGGTATGTGGCGGGATTCTTTCCAGTTTTCACTTGACTGTTCAAGCGTGCTCGAAGAAACTCTTAGTCTGTAGATCATTAATCGTTATCATTACCATTGTCATTCATTTCAGAGCCACTATGTTCTATCAGAGGCTTTATAGTTTTTTCAGGAGAGGTGTGATGTTTCTTTCTTTTGGGACAACCGGTTTTTTTGGCACAACCCACAGTTTTATCCCCTTTTTTCATACGGCAACTGCATTTTCCAAATCTTGCTTTATCTGATCTTCCCTGACAGACAGCACCATAAGCTTCCAATTTAAGCAGTAAACCTTTTACCCAATAACTTTTAACAGTAACTGTTGAAAAACTATCCGGAGAAACCTGAGACTCTTTTTCTTTCTCTTTTACCATAGTTACATAAATTCCATCAGCACCCGCTTCCATAATTGCATTGAAAGCTGCAATTTTTGCTCCAGGACTAAGCTTAACAGATGGATCTGAACCTAAAAAGAAAGATGCTTGACCACCAACCGGCTTTTCGGAACTATTATGCTGATATGTTCCTTCTCCCATACCTATAACCGTGTATCCCAGCTCAAGAGGACGGCTCCATATTTCCATTGGCTCTGCATTGATAGATGCGTGAGCAGAAGCCGTTGTTGCCATAACGGAATTAGTTTTGCAACTGAATGACAACAGCGAGAGCAAAATCAAACATGTTAAAAAAGCTGTGTTCTTAACCTTGGAATCAAACATTTTAAGTACCTCCTTTTATAAAATTGGATAAACCTCTAAAACGGCGGTGTGATGTTACAAGCTTAAAAGAAATCTGTCAAATTAATAGATATTATATTTGGGGGCTGGATGATTTTAACTCAGAAAAACCTTACTTTTCTTCTTCTTCTGCAGGAGCTTCTTCTTCTGCTGGAGCTTCTGCTGCTGCTGGAGCTTCTTCAACTACTGGAGCTTCTTCAACTACTGGAGTTTCTTCTGCTACAGGAGTTTCTTCTGCTACAGGAGCTGCTTCTTCAACTACAGGAGCTGCTTCTTCAACTACAGGAGCTTCTTCTTCAACTACCGGAGCTGCTTCTTCAACTACTGGAGCTGCTTCTTCTTCAACTACAGGAGCTGCTTCTTCAACTACCGGAGCTGCTTCTTCAACTACAGGAGCTGCTTCTTCAACTACCGGAGCTGCTTCTTCAACTACAGGAGCTGCTTCTTCTTCAACTACCGGTGCTTCTTCAACTACTGGAGTTTCTTCAACTGCCGGAGCTGCTTTTACTTCGACGGGAGTTTCTTTTTTGGGTTTTCCCTTTTTCTTCTTTTTAGTTGGTTCTTCACCTTCTTTGAGGTATTCAATGATCGCTGTAGGAGCGGCATCTCCTCTGCGAAACCCAACCTTCAATATTCTTGTATAGCCACCGTTTCTATCAGCAAATCTCGGAGCAAGCTCTCTTAACAATTTTGTGATAACTATCTCTCTTTCCGTTTTCACAATTTTTGTGAGCTGAGTAATTGATGCAGAAGTATTTTTCTTTGCAAGTGTAACTGCTTTATCTGCAATTTTCCTAAGTTCTTTGGCTCTCCCAAGAGTTGTCTCAATTCTTTCATGTTTAACAAGAGAATTGAGCATATTGCAAAGCATCGCTTCTCTATGGGAGCTGTTTCTGTTTAATCTTTTTCCTGCTTTCCTGTGTCTCATTATTTACTCCCTGCCTTTTTTTCCAACTGTTCAAGCACTTTCGGATCTGGAAAATTCTCAATTTCCATTCCGAAGTGAAGTCCCATGTTAACAAGTAAAATCTTTATTTCATTAAGAGATTTCCTTCCAAAATTTTTGGTTTTAAGCATATCTCCTTCTGTTCTCTTCACAAGTTCACCGATAAAGCGGATATTTGCGTTTTTCAGACAGTTATATGATCTGACGCTTAAATCAAGTTCATCAATGGTTTTATA
Organism: Candidatus Sumerlaeota bacterium; assembly: GCA_007136595.1. Lineage (GTDB taxonomy): Bacteria > UBP6 > UBA1177 > UBA1177 > UBA1177 > SLGQ01. The sequence goes on from SLGQ01000329.1 coordinate 6,114, forward strand.
AAGATTCCAGTTAACTTCTTCATTTGTTTCGTCTGTATCGTAATCATCTTTTTCATCGATGGAAAAATTGATGAAAAACTTTGTATGTTCCCTCATTATCATTGCAGCATAGGCAAGTGCATCTCTGGGTGACATGGATCCGTCAGTTTCAAGATCTATCGTGAGTTTATCAAAATCAAAACTGTTTTTCACTCTTGCATTTGTCACTCTGTAATTGGTTCTGACAATCGGAGAGAAAAATGAGTCAACAGCAATGAAACCTTCGCTGAAAAGTTCCGGATCGTGAGCTTCTGAAGGAACATAACCTCTTCCGACACCGACCATAAGATCCATTTCAACATCCACTTCATTATCCATTTCAAAAAGATAGGCGTCTTTGTTAAGGATCTTTATGGAAGCTTTTTCCTCTATATCCCCAGCTTTTACAACACCTTCACCTTTTTTTCTTAAAGAAAGGTGGAACATTTTATCTTCATGAGCTTCAAAACGGATCTGCTTAAGATTGAGTATAATGTCAACCACATCTTCTTTTATGCCGGGAATTGAAGCAAATTCATGCTCAACGCCCTTTACTCTGACACCCACCACCGCAGCTCCGCGAAGGCTGGAGATCAAAACTCTTCTTAAAGAATTACCCAATGTTACCCCATACCCTTTCATAAGCGGTTCACATGAGAAACGGGCATAGTTTTCTTCATGGTTATGCTCTATAACCTTTACCTCTTTGGGCATGATCATTGTTTTCCAGTTGGCTTGATACATAATATATCACCTCTCCTTATTACTTAGAATAAAGCTCGACTATGAGATTCTCTTTGATCTCTGTCGCTATCTCTTCCCTTTCCGGAAGTCTGACAACGGTTCCTTTCATCTCTTTTTTGTCAAGTTCAAGCCAGGATGGAATTGCCAACCTTTCGCCAGCTTCTTCTATCACTTCTTTAAACTTTTTCTTTGACTTGCTTTTATCACGGATGGAAATGACATCTCCTGTCCTTACGACAAATGAAGGGATGTCCGTTGTAACTCCGTTAACGGCAAAATGTCTGTGATTCACAAGCTGTCTAGCTTCCGATCTGCTTGTTGCAAAACCGAGTGAATAAACAACATTGTCAAGTCTGCACTCAAGCATCTTGAGAAGATTTTCACCTGTCGCACCTTTTTTCATGTCGGCACGGTGATAGAAAAGTCTGAACTGTTTTTCAAGCATTCCGTACATTGATTTAGTTTTCTGTTTCTCGCGCAACTGAATACGATATTCTGTGATCCGCTTTCTGTCTTTTCCATGAGCACCCGGTGAGTAGGGTTTTTTCTCGAATGAACATTTGTCACTGTAACATCTTTCTCCTTTGAGAAATAATTTGGAGCCTTCTCTTCTGCATATTTTGCATTTTGCTCCTCTGTACTTAGCCAAAGCTTCCTCCTTTTAATAATAAAAGTTTACACCAAAATAAAATTAGACTCTTCTTTTCTTTTTGGGACGACAACCATTATGAGGTATCGGTGTGATATCTCTGAGAAGTGTCACATTATATCCTATGTTTGAGAGTCCTCTGATAGCAGCTTCCCTGCCGCTTCCGGGACCTTTTACAAAGACACTGAGAGTCCTTAAACCATAATCCTGTGCTTTTTTACCGGCATCTTCAGCAGCCATCTGAGCAGCATAAGGTGTGCTTTTTTTGCTGCCGCGAAAACCTTTCAATCCTGCACTTGACCATGACAGAACATTTCCGCTGACATCTGTAATGGTAATTATGGTGTTGTTAAAACTGCACTGGATATAAGCCAGTCCAGTTTGTATATTCCTTTTTACTTTTTTCTTCTTTTCGGGTGCCATCTTTATTCTCCTTATTTCTTTTTCTTCATAAGGCTGCGTCTGGGACCTTTTCTTGTTCTGGCATTGGTGTGGGTCCTCTGACCTCTGCAAGGAAGTCCTCTTCTGTGTCTGCGACCTCTGTAATTTCCAAGATCCATAAGTCTTTTGATGTTCATTATGGTCTCTTTTCTAAGGTCACCTTCCACGCGATATTCTTCTATGATAGACCTTATTTTTATTGCCATGGAATCATCAACATCATCACTTTTAACATTGAAATCAATGTCAGCTTTTTCCAAGATCTTTCTCGCACTTGTCCTGCCAATTCCATAAATGTAGGTCAATGCGATCTCCATTCTTTTCTTTCTTGGAAGATCAACTCCGGCGATACGAACCAATTGTCACCTCCTGGTCATAAACAGTTATAATATATTATCCTTGTCTCTGTTTGTGCTTAGGGTTTTCACATATTATACGAAGAACTCCTCTTCTTCTTATTATTTTGCATTTAGCACAAATTTTCTTAACGGAAGCTCTTACTTTCATAACTTTCTCCTTTTCTTATCACTTCTTCATTCTATGGACGATCCGTCCCCTTGTCAAATCATACGGGGAAAGTTCTATGCTCACTGTATCGCCGGGAAGAATGCGGATGAAATACTTCCTCATTTTCCCCGAAATATGGGCAAGAACCTGATGTCCATTTTCCAGCTCAACTTTAAACATTGCGTTAGGCAATGTTTCAACTATTGTACCTTCTACTAAAATTCCTTCTTCTTTCGCCATAATATCAATGTCTCTCTCAACAAAAGCGGATAAAATCTACATACGAATTATTTTTTTTCAAACAAATTTCGTATTCCGGGCTTAAACACCTGTTTTTTCTAAAACTTTCAATTGTGTTTATCTTTGTGGACTCTGAAAAAAAGATGTTGTTTACCTTTTTAGACATATACACTAACCTCTTCTGCTTCTTATGAGGGAACCTTTTCCGCCTATGGAAAACCCTTCATAATTGTTGCTGATGAGGTATGATTCTATCTGGGATGCAGTGTCCATTGCAACACCCACGACAATAAGAATTGATGTTCCTCCCATATAAAAAGGGAGTCCCATGTTTGTTCTCAAAAGGTCGGGAAGAATACAAACTGCCGCCAGATATATCGATCCACCGAATGTCACCCTTGAAAGGACAAGGTTGATATAGTTGACAGTGTCTTTGCCGGGTCTGATCCCAGGGATATACCCACCCTGTTTATTAATGTTTTCAGCAACATCTTCTGTTTTAAACTGAACAAATGTATAAAAGAAAGCGAAAAATATTATCAATCCCAGAAAAAAGAGATGATACAGCCAGCCTCCGGGACTTAACCAAACTTGAAGAAGTCCCATATCGAATTGAAAAAAGCTCGATATAGTTGCAGGAAACACCAGAAGTGCACTTGCAAAAATAGCAGGAATAACTCCGGCTGTGTTAACTCTCAGAGGAAGATGGGAATTCTGTACCTGTCTTCCGCCTGCTCCGCCTCTCCTTGCATACTGTATGGGTATTTTTCTTTGTGAACTTTCAACGAAAACGATCACTGTGAAAGTTACCGCCATTACAACGATAAAAAATACCAGATGGAAGGGTTTGATCATCTGTTCATTGAGAAATTTTCCCATTTGATAGAACATTGCAGGAAAACGGGCAACGATCGAAGCAAAGATCAGAAGGGAAATTCCGTTCCCGATCCCTCTGTCTGTTATCTGTTCTCCCAGCCACATGAGAAAAAGTGTTCCTGTCGTCAAAGTGACAACTGTAAGGAACCTGAAAAAGAGTCCCGGAGAAGTAACGACAAGTTCTCCTGCAGGTCCCTGAAGACTTTCAAGGAACTTAGCCATCATTACACCTTGAAAAAGACAAAGTGCCACTGTGCCGTATCTTGTATATTGAGTTATCTTTCTCTGTCCCTGATCTCCCTCTTTCTGTAATTCCCCTATTTTGGGAACAACAACGGCAAGAAGAGACATGATGATCGATGCACTGATGTACGGCATGATCCCGAGAGCAAAGATCGAAAGATTTTCAAGAGCACCACCGGAAAACATATTAAAAAGTCCGAGAAGTGTCCCGTCAGCTCTGGTTGCCATTATCTTTTCCATTATGGTTCTGTCAACACCGGGAGTGGTAACAAAAATACCCAGTCTGTAAACGGCAAGCATCATAAGAGTGAAAAGAACTCTATCCCTGAGATCAGGAATTTTAAAAATGTTCTTTAAAGCCTTAGTGTTTAAAACCTTATTGCTGTTCAAAATTAATCTCCTCTACTTTTCCACCCGATTTTTCTATTGACTCTTTAGCTCCGGCAGTAAACTTATGGGCTTTGACCGTCAAAGCTTTTGTAAGATCAAATTTGCCGATTATTTTAATAATTTTTTCTTTGCCGCTGTAGAGTCCGGCATCAAGAAGCTTTTCAGTATCAACTACAGAATCTGCATCAAATCTTTCAAGATATCTGATGTTAATGACGCATATTTCTTCCGCCCACTTGTTAAAAAATCCTCTTTTGGGGATTCTTCTGTTATAAGGCATTGTTCCACCTTCAAAACCTCTTCTGACGCCACCGCCTGAACGGGATTTCTGACCTTTATGACCTTTTGCAGCCGTTTTTCCCCAACCGGAAGCGTTTCCCCTGCCGATCCTTTTTCTCCCTTTCTGCCCTTCAGGCTTTTTTAGTTGGTGCAGTTGCATATCATTACTCCATTTCTTCTAACTGATAGTTTTTCACATCTACATTTCTTTTGGCTTTAACTTCTTCAAGTACCTCAACATTAAGAAGAGCGTCCATTGTAGCTTTAGCCATATTGTGCGGGTTGTTTGAACCGATGGATTTTGAAAGAATATCGGTAACACCGGCTGCTTCAAGTACGGCTCTGACAGCAGAACCTGCAATAACACCGGTACCTGCGGAAGCAGGTCTCAAAAATACTTTGCCTGCACCATACTCACCGAGTATTTCGTGTGGCACAGTACCTCTTATAAGTTTAACTTCCCTCAAGTTCTTTTTGGCTTTTGCAACTCCTTTTCTTATCGCTTCAGGAACTTCCCTTGCTTTACCAAGTCCTACTCCGACAAGACCGTTACCGTCACCGACAACCATCAATGCGGCAAAACTGAAGTTTTTACCACCTTTAACAACTTTTGCAACTCTGTTTACATAAATAAGCTTTTCTGATAGTTCCAACATGTCGGCATTTATCAGTTTTTTATTATCTTTCATTGGCAACTCCTCTAAAACTTTAAGCCGTTTTCACGGGCTGCATCTGCAAGTGATTTAACCCTTCCGTGGAACGGGTATCCGTTCCTGTCAAATAAAACAGTTTCAATTCCTTTCGCTTTACACTTTTCGGCGAGCATCTGTCCAACTTTGACAGCAACAACTTTTTTATCCCCTTCCGGTGCAACGAAACCTTTTTCGCCGGATGATGCAGAAACAAGGGTAACTCCTGTTTTATCATCGATCACCTGAGCGTAAATATGTTTGTTGCTTTTGAAAACAGAAAGTCTCGGACGATCCTGAGTACCTGTGATCTTTTTTCTTATACTCAGCTTTCTTCTGATCCGTCTCTCTTTTTTTATTTCTGGCCTCATTTTTTTCCTCCGCTATTTACCGGCAGCCTTACCGGCTTTCCTTCTAATGTGTTGACCTTTGTAATAAATTCCTTTTCCTTTGTAAGGTTCAACCGGACGGAGCTTTTTTATCTTCGCGGCAAAATCACCAAGAGCTTCTTTGTCTGCTGATGTGAGTGTAAGCTCATTATTGGATTTATTTACCTCTGCAGAAATCCCTTTAGGTAATTCCATCTCGACAGGATGTGAAAAACCTAAAGAAAATCCGATACTGTTCCCTTTAAGTTCGAACTTATATCCGGTTCCTTTAACCTCAAGGATCTTTGTAAAACCCTGTGTCACCCCTACAACCATGTTGTTGATCAACTGACGGAAAAGTCCGTGAAGTGACTTGCTTTCCTTTGATTCATCAACCCTTTCAAGAAGTATTGTGTTTTCTTCTATTTTAACGGTGATGCTGGGATGGATCTCTCTTGTAAGTGTAGCCTTAGGACCTTGTACAGTAACTATTCGATCCTTCATGGATATTTTAACATTACTGTCAAAGCTGATAGGCCATTTTCCTATTCTGGACACGCTATTCCTCCTTTACCAAACTTTACAGATTATTTCGCCACCGACATTAAGTTCCCTGGCTTTTGCATCAGTCATAACACCTTTTGATGTTGAAACAATGGAAATACCCAATCCTTCACGGACATAAGGTATTTCTTTTGACTGGACATAAACTCTTCTTCCAAGTCTGCTTACTTTTTCAAGTTTTGAAATAACACTTTTTTCTTTATGATACTTCAGTTCAACCGATATGGTTTTTCTACCTTTGATGTCATTGGTATGGTAGTCTTTTATGTAACCTTCTTCCTTAAGAACTCTTGATATTTCCTCAACGAGTTTTGAAGACGGAATACCGGAAACATTTTCCTTACCTGCGAGAATCGCATTTCTCAATCTGGTAAGGTAGTTTGAAGCAAGATCGTTCATCGTCATGGTTCACCTCTTTTATTACCAACTTGACTTTGTCACACCGGGAATCATCCCCTGGTTGGCAAGTGTTCTAAAACAAATTCTGCACATATTGAATTTTCTTAAAAATGCTTTCGGGCGACCGCAAAGCGGGCATCTTGTGTAAGCCCTGACCTGAAACTTCGGCTTCCTTTCCGCCTTGATACGCAAGCTTTTCTTTGCCAAGTTCTCCTCCTGTTTTTAACTGTTAAAAGGCATGCGGAACTTTTTAAGTAAAAGTTTGGCATCCTTATCGTTTGTTGCTGTAGTAACTATTGTTACATTGAAACCTTTTGATTTTTCAACGCTGTTAAAATCTATCTCAGGGAATATAAGGAAATCTTTGATCCCCAAAGTATAGTTTCCGCGACCGTCAAAAGCCTTTCCTGATACACCTTTGAAGTCCTTTACACGGGGAAGTGCAATGTTTATAAGGTGATCAAGAAAATCATAAGCCATATCCTTTCTGAGAACTACTGATGTTCCGATAGGCATTCCGGCTCTAAGTTTAAATGATGCAATAGATTTCTTGGCATTGTTAATGACCGGTTTCTGTCCGGTTATTGCCATGATCTCTCTCTTGTCATCATCAAGAGCTTTTTTATTGGCAATTGCTTCTCCAACTCCCATATTGACAACTATTTTTTCAATTTTGGGAACAGCCATGATGTTTACACCCATTTCCTCTTTAAGAGCAGGTCTTATGTTTTTTTCGTACTCTATTCTGAGTCTGCTCCTGTACTTTTCACTCATAGTTCTCTCCATTAATCAACAG
>SLGQ01000215.1 GCA_007136595.1 Candidatus Sumerlaeota bacterium
ATAAAGTTGATGATGCCATTATTTGGGGTGTTGTAAAAAAACATCTTCCTAACCTCAAAGAACAGGTTTTGGAACTTATGAAACTTTAAAGGTTCAATGCATTTTTCTGTGTCGAACGCAGCGAGTTCTGCCTGCCGGGTCGTAGTTTCAACGAAGACCGGTGGCACATAAAATGTTCTTATTTTCCCGGGCTTTCGCTACGCTACAACCCGGGCTGTGATAGCACGAACTTTCAGTCCGTGTTCCCCATCGCCTGAAAGGTGGTGCTATCTTAGCCCACGCCCACTTGTCGCGTTGAAGTGTAAACGAAGACGGAAAGGGCTGGGTACATTTCTTCTCACGTCTCACTTCTCACGCCTAACATCTCACGCCTAACGCCCAAACGGTCAGTACAAAAACTTGAAATTTTCTTCATATTTTGGTATTTTTATGCACAAGAAATGGGCAAAAACAGGTTTTGTTTGTGCCGTTTGTGTTTATTGTTAATGTTTGCAGGGGGTTGGAAATGAAAAAGAGTTTATTTGTTTTGGTGGTTATTTTTTCTGTTGTATTACTTGTATCTTGTGGAGGGAGTGACACTGGTAAAGATGGCACTGGTGACACAGGAGACACAGGAGACACAGGAGACACAGGAGATACAGGAGATACTGGAGACACCGGAGACACAGGAGATACAGGAGATACAGGAGATACTGGAGACACCGGAGATACAGGAGATACTGGAGATCCCGGTGATGTTGAAGAGGGTATCACTCTTGAAGAATTTGTTGCAGCGGCATGCGGCAAAATTGATGAATGCGATGCTGAAATGTACGAAGAACTTGGTGGTGATGCTGTATGTTTAGTTGAGTTCGGAGGAGAATTCAGTGGTGATGACTGTGAGTTTGACGGGGTTGCAGCAAAAAAATGTGTTGAAGGTGTTGAAAAAATGGAATGTGATCCTTTCTTGGAATCAATGTTTGGAGAAAGCGACGAAGCTCCAGATCCTGAGTGCGAAAATATCTGTAAATAAGATAGTTAAAATTCCCCGATAGAAAGCATCACGAGTGTACATCCTTCAATATACTCTATCCCTTTTTCAAGTGCCTTCTGTTTCAGATTGCTGTTTTCAGTTCCCGGATTTGAAATGATCCTTTCAGGTTTTAATGCCAAAATATCATCAATGAGAGCTTCAACCCGCTCTGATCCCACATAAAGTGTCACTGTGTGGATATCTTCGTTGATGTCAGTTATCTTTTTTGTAACTTTTACTCCCATTATTTCTTCGATAACAGGGTGGACAGGGATAACAGAATGACCAGCCCCCATGAGAGATCTCTGTGCCATATAGGAATATCTGTGAGCTTTGTCGCTTGCTCCCAATATTACTGTTTTTTTATCGTTTTGTTGCATTTTACCTCTCTTTAATTTTCAGCATAATCCATTACATTCATACGGTGGTATTTGAACAGCTCATATTCTTTGAAAAACCGCTGAAGTTCTTCAAGAGCTTCTTTCGGATTTGCAGAAGCATGAATAACATTATTGCTGAGCGAAATGGAATAATCTCCTCTGATAGTTCCAGGCGAGGCTTCTCTGGGGTTAGTGTCCCCTGTCAGTATCCGTACCCTTTTAACAATGTCGTGCCCTTCGAGAGCAAGTGCAATGATGGGAGTTCTTTGCATGGTTTTTTTTATGTCTCCAAAAAAAGGCATGTCCTTTAAATGCGAGTAGTGTTCTTCCACCATTTCATCATCCATTTTCATCATTTTGATCCCGACAATTTTGATACCTTTCCTTTCAAATCTGGTGATGATCTCTCCTGACAGTTCTCTTTGAATAGCTCCCGGTTTGATTAAAACCAGCGTTCTTTCGATTGTCATATCTCCTCCATAAAAAAAGTACTTTCAAATGATAGCACAAAAATCAAAGTTCAAAAAGAAAAAGTTTGTGGATTTTAAATTTTGTTCCTGTAATATGTGGTGATGAAGTTTAAGGAGATTCTGTTATGAAAATAGTTGGAAACTTATCTGAAGGTTACGGTTTTGTTGCTGATGTTGATGCAAAAAAAGATATGGGGAAGATAAAAGAGATTCTCTTTGAAAAATATGGGGCTGAAGTTGTACATTCGTTAAATCAAGTCCATAGCGATATTATTCTTACCGACAGCTCGGGAACAGGAGATGGAATAATAATAACAAAACAGGGAGATGGAGGAATTATCAGGACTGCCGACTGTTTTTCAGTGGCTCTTTTTGACCGTCAGAAAAAAGTATCGGCAATTTTTCATAGCGGGTGGAGAAGCACTGAACTTAACATAGTTGGAAAAGGGTTGAAAAAAATGAAAGGATCGGGTTGCAACAATATAAGTGCCGTAATTTTTCCCGCAATAGGGGAGTGCTGTTTTGAAATCGGTGAAGAACTTGTTGAAAGATTTAAGGTTGCGGAGATCCCTGTTCAAAAAAGGGGGGGGAAGTTGTTTGCCGATCTTAAAAGTTCCATTGTTTTTCAATTGAAAAAAGAAGGTGTTAAAAATATACACGATTACTCTGAATGTACATACTGTGACAAATCTTTTTACTCTTACAGAAGAGATAAAACTGAAAAAAGGCATGCTTCTTTTATTGTCAATATTTCGTAAAAAGTGAGATGGAGAGCTACTAACAGATGAATAGCGGTCTTTCCGGAATTGAGATCAAAAAGGAAAAAAGTGACGAAAAGCTGGTCGAGCTTGCTCTGAAAGGGGATAGTTCCGCATGGAAAGAGCTTGTCACAAGAAATTATAAAAGTGTCTGTGCCACAGTATCACGGCTCACAGGAGGAAGAGATTTGGAAGATACGGTCCAGGAAGTTTTCATACAGCTTTTTAAAGCATTGCCCAATTTCAGAAATGAATCTTCTTTTTCAACATTTCTTTACAGAATAGCGGTAAATACTTCTGTGAGGGAAGTGAGGAAAATGACAACATTGTCTTCTCTTGTTGCCGTAGGGAGCGAAGCAATAGAAAAAATGCTGGACGATCATCCTTTGCATGAAGGACCATATACTCAACTTGAAAAAAAAGAGATAGAGCAGATAGTAAGAGAGGCTCTGGTCGATATTCCGGCAGATCTGAGACTTCTTTTAACACTTTTTGAAGTTGAAAACATGACACTTAGAGAAATTTCTGAAATTACAAAAACACCTGTCACTACAATTGCTTCAAGGATAAATAAGGCAAAAATGATGCTTCTGAAAAAAGTGGAGAAAAAATTATGAAGCATCTTTCATACAGAAGATTGATAGAAATATCAAAAGATACTTCCTGTTCATCAGAAAAAGAGAGATCTCATATTGCAAATTGCGGTTTCTGCGCAGACAGACTCCTTTCTTTGAATGAACTTGATAAAAGAGTTAAGGAAATTTCAAGAATAGAGCCGATTTTCAATGAGCAGGATATAGGTGAAATGGCAGATATGATATTTGACTCATACTCTGCCGGAAATAAAAGGCGCTCTTTTCTTTTCAAGCCTGTTCCTGTTTTTTCACTGCTTCTTGCAGTTGTTTTTGTTGTTGCAGTTTTCAGTTTGTTTGAATTTAAACGGAGTGAAGATGGGCCGGAACAGTTTGAAGAATTGTACGGCGAAAAGGATATCACCCCTGAAGACACTATCCTTGCCTATGTTCCCGACCTTAAAAAAGAGATAACTCTTAATGCCGGAAAAAAGTTGTCAACTGACCGGTATGACTTGGAAGTTCTTGAAAAATCTTTAATTGTTTTTGAAACGCCGGAGTTTGTTACCGTTAAAAAAGGTGAGCTTACATTTTTTGTAGAAGGTGGTGGTGACTTCAATGTTAACCTTAATGATATAGCTCTTGTAAGGGTTGTCGGAACGGTTTTTACCGTGAAAGTCGATAGCAAAGGGGTTTCCTGCAATGTTTCTGAAGGTAAAGTTGAGTTTATAGATATTGAAAGAGGCGAAAGCAGGTTCATAGAGGTGAATGGATCTGAAAAAATAGATCTGAACCGACAGAGAGAAAAAAGATCGGGGAGGATAGCCGATCAAAATATCGGAAGCTTCAAAACTCAGGAAATATCAGCAGGAGACGCTGTCCTTTCTGCTGAAATGGAAAGACTTTTTCAATACAGGGGAAGAGAAGACAGCAATTTTGATAAACCTCGAACGGCTCCTGTAAGACGGTATAGGTTTAAAAGCGATCCGGCAATGATGGAAGCCGAGATCAGAGACCTTGAGTTTCTTCTCAGGTTTTCAAATGCTCCTGTTGCCCAGTTACAGCAACTTTTTGTTCTCCTTTCCAAAAGGAAACACTACGGATCTATAATACATTACTGGCGAGTTTATTCAGAAAATATCCAGAGCGACGCAAATCCGTTCCTTCATGAAATGCACCGGTATGCGTGTGAAGCATCGATAAAACTTTTCCTGTATGATAATGGAATTTGCAGGAGATACAGGGCAAATTATCCCGACGGTCCCGATCCTTGCGGGTTGAACGATCATCTTGACATGGCATGGTAAAAAAAAAGGCTCCCCGAAGGAGCCGTAGAGTTTATTGGTGGAAAGAACAGGGAAATTCCAGCCCGGAAAAGATTTTTCAAGACTGACAATTGTTTAGTAGCGTAAGGTTGCAGTTTTTACGAAAAAAAATAAAAAAAATGATCAAATTTTGACTGACAGCTTATCTTTTATATACTTGTTTGAGATGTTTGGTAACTTGCGGAGGTATATGTTTTGAAAATTTTGTTTTTTATTCTGATAGCAATGTTCACTTTTAATTTATCAGGAGATACGGAACAGTTTTTCAAACATCTTCTTCATCAAGCCGGAAATTCAATGATAGCTGCTCAGAATGTATGCAGAGAGTTGCCCGCAAGAAACACGGCATTGAAAAAGGAGATGGACGGTGTTTATCAAAAAGCTTATGAAAATAAAAATGTTGCGACGCAGATTTTGGCGGAAGCATCTTATCTGTTGGGTTTTTTACAGGAAAGGATAGATGAAGCATGTGGAAAAATGATGCTTGCCGACATTGAATCGATAAGGTTGATACTGATGAATGAAGCTGTAAAACTGATTGAAGCTAATAAAAGATCGGAAAATTTTGAAGCTTTTATCGGGAACATATTCGGCACAGAATACTCTAAGTTCCTTTATCTTGCGGTTTCAGTAGGTAATCTTGAAAAAATGCACAACGACTGGGCTGTCAAGATGTCCTCAAAAAGAAATAACTTCATTGAACTTGTAAATAACATAAGTGATGCCAACAAAAAATTAAGAGAAGAAGTTACAAATTATACCAGAACATACAAGCTTTACTTTGAAGAAGCGGCGGGACCGCTTGATAAAATAAAAGATAAAAAAGAAAAGTCTTCCAAATAATAAAATGATTTTCTCTTGACAGAAACAACTCTCTCTTTAAAATCATAGATGTGTTGGAAGAAGGACATCGTTTTTGGAAATATGAAGTTTCAGGGAGAATTTAAAATGAGAAAAATTTTAGTTTTTTTGATCGCTGTAGTAACTATAACTATTGCAGTTGTCATTTCATGTTCAACAGGTGACACTGAAAATGGAGATAACGGTGGAGGAGGCAGTGGCGGTAAGCCTGTCTGCGGAAACGGGATAATTGAAGGTGACGAAATTTGTGACGGAGACACAGTTCCCTGCTGGAAAGTTGGACATTACTATCCTGAAACAAATGCAGTATGTAAAGAAGATTGCTCCGGATACGACACAAAAACTTGCATAGCAAGGCATCCGGACGATAAATGCGGTAACGGAGAACTTGATCACGGTGAAACTTGTGAAATGGGAGATACCAAGCCGTGTGTTGAACTTCCCGGAGGTTTTGTCGGTGGTGAAGCAAACTGCAGAAGAGATTGCCTTGGATGGGATCCTGCAAATTGTGAGTCTGCGGCTACCGGTTCATGTGCTCAACTTATGAGTTGTTCCAACGCCTGCTCAACCGAAGCCTGCATAGAAGCATGTATGGCTCAGGGCACTCCTCAGGGTAAAGAAAGATTTGAAGCCCTTTATAGTTGCTGGGATGCAAAATGTCCATCAGGAGCAGACAAAAAAGAGTGTATGATAAGAGAATGTTTCGATGAATATTATGATTGTTACCCCGGTGAAAGATGTGGGAACGGTGTTCTTGATGAAGGGGAAGTTTGTGAAAGAGGGGACACCAAACCCTGTGAAGAAATGGGTGAAGAATGGAGACCTGTAAACGAAGCTATCTGTAACTCAACTTGCACTGCTTATGATACTTACAGTTGCATCAACATAAATGATCTTACATGTTACGAAGTTTATGAGTGTGTCGGCGAGTGCGGTGATGATGATGATTGTCAGAAAGAGTGTACCCAGAAAACTTTTGCGGCGGCAAAGGGTATTTATGATACGATGGTTGAATGTTATGATGATAAATGTCCGTCACACGATGAGGCATGTATTAATGAAAATTGTAAGTTCCAGACTGACAGATGCAAGACTCACCTTACTTGCGGAAACGGAATTATTGACATGTATGAAGTTTGCGAAAAAGGGGACACGGTCGATTGCGGAACAATAAAAGATCTTGACGGTGAACCGAAATATGAAGCAGGCACAGGAAGTGCGTTCTGTAATCCCAATTGTACGGAATGGGATGGAATGATGTGCTATAAGTTCTGCAGTTGTCCCGCTATAAAAAGATGTGTACAGCAGGAATGCGGTGACTATGCGACAGCAGATAGCAACTGTATAAGAGATTGTGAAAACTTTGGCAGTTATGCAGGTAAAAACGAGCATGCCGCATGGAGAAACATGGTAGAGATATGCTGTGAAACAGATATGGCAGGCAATACGACAGCTTGTGGATTTGAGTCACAGGAGTGCATAAACCGGGCAAATCAGGAGTTCCCCTGTAATCAAGATATTGCCCATGATAAGTGCCCTTATTAAGTTGAATTCCGGGACTTCTGTTTGATCAGAAAGAAACTCATCATACTTTTTTTAATTATCTTTTTTCTAATTTCAGCTTTTATGATCTTTTCCAAAAAAGGGGTTGTTCATATTGAAAAATATGTGGCAAAGGCAATACCTTCATCTTATCAGGGGATAAGCCTGAATGTTGAAGCCCCTGAAGTAAAGCTGTTCCCCCCTTCAATTTTAATCCCTTCGGTTTCGGGGCAGATCGAGGGTGAAAAAGCATTTTCCTTGAACCGCTGCAAGGTTGGTGAAGTGGTCAAATCTTTTTTGGAAGGGGGGAGAAATGTCAATGTTAAATGTGAGGAAGGATTTTTAACGGGAAAAATGTTTGAAACAGTAAAGGTTGAAAAAATCACTGAAAAAATAAGGTCGTTAAAAGAGAGTGAAAAAAGAGTTGAAAGGCCTCCTCAAAAAGAAATGTCTTTTAATGTTTCGATAGATGATATCAGGTTTTTTACACAAAGCGGGTCGCAAAGTTTTAATGCTGCTTTAGATCTTGAAAATAACAAGGGTATCTTCAGATTCCGCTCCAATGATGACAGATATTTTAAAAATTCTGGTGAGATCCTTTTTGAAGCAGGATCTAAAAAGGGGGAGATAAGGCTGGATGATATTTCTGTTGATATGATAGCACCTTTTATCCCGGATATCCCTTTTAACATCAAAGGCGGTTCTTTTGACGGAAGGGTGGAGACGGAGTTAAAGAGCGGGAATGTGACAGTTGATACAGATATTGCTTTTAAAGATATCGTTTTAGAAAATTTGCTCATAGACAGTGTACCTTTTGATATCCCTTTTTTAAGATTAAATGGCAGATTTCTTTACGATTTTGAAAAAGAGGAGCTTAGTTTAAATGAGCTGAAAGCAGGTGTCGGCGGGATTGACGGTGTCTTAGATGGATCATTTTCTAAAAACAGCAAAAAAGTGCGGTTTTCTTCGGGAGAAACAAGCCTTGTTAGACTCAGCACAATAATTGATGACGAATTGTTCAGCCAATTCAATGTAGGTGGAACCATTGATGTTGAGATAGATATTGAGCTTTCAGAAGGGGAGTTGCCTAAAATAGCTGTGGTTGGAAGGTTGGATGAACCGGTTCAGCATTCCGACAGAATGGATTACTTGAAAACGGAATTTATATACAGAGAAAAAATAAACAAAAAAAGAGATATTTTCATAGGTCCGACAAACGGTTACTTCGTTTCCATTGAAGAGTTGCCGGAATATTTTATATGGGCGGTAGTTACTGCTGAAGATGCCGGTTTTTTTAATCATAAAGGGATAGATTTTGCTGAAATATCGGCGGCGGCAAGAGATAATGTGACAAGAAGAAGGATGAGAGGAGGTTCCACTATAACTCAACAACTTGTGAAAAACCTTTTTTTGAGCAGGGAACAGACTTTCATGAGAAAATTCAAAGAGATGCTTCTTGCCATTGAACTTGATGCAACTCTTCCGAAAGAGAGGATACTTGAAATATATTTCAACATAATTAAGTGGGCTCCCGATGTTTTCGGAATAGGTGAAGCATCTCTTTATTATTTCGGTAAACCGCCTATGGAACTTTCTGTTCTTGAATCTGCTTATCTTGCATCAATAATTCCTGGACCGTATCTTTATCACAGACATTTTCTTGAAGGAAGTATTGACCAAAGATGGATAAACAACCTTCATAGACTTCTTGACAGACTCCACGAA
Organism: Candidatus Sumerlaeota bacterium; assembly: GCA_007136595.1. Classification (GTDB taxonomy): domain Bacteria; phylum UBP6; class UBA1177; order UBA1177; family UBA1177; genus SLGQ01. The sequence goes on from SLGQ01000215.1 coordinate 8,646, forward strand.
ACGGAAAAGATCACACTTGACCAGTATTTTGAAGCTATCAAAGGAAAAATCGTTTTCAGAGAGATAGAAAGGGAAGTGTCGGAAGAAGAGTAATTGTCAGGATAAACCTTGAAGTTAAGTTTTAAGGAGCTCTGATATTTTCTTGAACGGATAAGTCCATCATTTCTGCAAAACAATTTCAGTATACTGAAACTAAGTGTGTTGACATTGTGGTTAATTTCATTATACTGAAACTAAGCGCGGTATTTTGCGTGTTAATTTCATTGTGGAGGGTATGATGTTAGATGTGCTTAAAAGATATAATTTCTGGGACAAAGATGTTTCAGGTTGCGGAATCTTGAGAGAGAGCTATCTTGAAAAACTGTCAAAAATGGAAGTGCCAAAAAGCATAATAACTGTAACGGGAGGCAGAAGGGTTGGCAAAAGCATAATTGTAAGACAATTTATCCGCCACCTTATAGAAAAGGGTGTAAACCCTCAAACAGTTTTCTATGCTAACATGTTTGTTCAGGATATTGATTTTCTTAAAGATAGAAAAGTTTTTAAACAGGCTCTGGACTTATGGAAAAAGCATTTCAGGTTCAGTGAAAAAGAGAGACTCTTTGTTGTAATTGATGAGATTCAGGAAATAAAGGATTGGGAACTGCTTGTAAGTTCTCTGCACGAAGATTATACAACAGACTACAAAATCATTATAACAGGATCAAATGCAAAACTTTTAAGTGGTGAACTCCACACATATCTTGCCGGAAGAAGTTTTGAACTTAAAGTATTTCCTCTTTCCTTTAAAGAATATGCTCAATTCACAAATCTGGAGCCTGACAGAAAAACTTGTATGAACTATCTCAGTTACGGCGGAATGCCGGAACTTGTAAATATTGATGACGATTTTACAAAAGAAAATCTTATAACTTCTACAGTTGATTCAATAATTATGAGAGACATCGTTTTAAGACACGACATAAGAAATGTTCCTCTTCTCAAAAAAATTGTCGATTATTTTTCAGCATCTCCAAGTGACGAGTTTTCAAAGCTTAGAATTACAAATCAACTTAGGCAAAATGGAGAAAAATTATCAATAAACACTGTATCGGAATACATTGAATACTTGAAAAATGCATTTTTCATCCATGAATGCTCACTGTTTTCATATAAAAAAGGTTCGATTCTTCAAAGAGCACCGCAAAAAGTATATCTTAATGACCCTGCTTTTTCCAGATCAGTAAAAAAGAGTGGAGATTTTGGTAAGCTTCTTGAAAACACTGTATATATCGAGCTGTTAAGACAGGGATATAAAGTTGAGACAATGCGAGTTGAAAATAAAGAAGTTGATTTTTATGCTCAGTTTGGTGATAAAAAAGTTTATATTCAGGTGGCTTACACTATCGGAGATGATGAAAGCGACCTTTTTAAAAGAGAATTCGAGCCATTGTCATTCATAAAAGACCACTATCCCAAATATGTGATCTCTCTCGATGAACTTACACATTCACCTGTAAACGGAATTAAGCACTTAAACGCTGTAGATTTTCTAACTAAAGGATTTGCAGACTGAACCTAAAGTTTTATTCAACGATCTCCTTTAAGGCTTCACCTGTTTCAGAATCCGTATAAACCTTGAAGTTAAGTTTTAAGGAACTTCGGACAAAATTGTTAGGAAATAGTTTTTTTATGTAAAAATCAGGTCAGTCTGGAAAAGAACTTGTTTCTTTCAATGATGTTCAATATTCCGGTAAAAGGAGAAGAAGATCTTAATCTTTTTGAATTTTCAGAATCACTTGTAATAATTTCAATTATTTTATCCTTTGAACTATTTAAGAAAATATTCTTCCATTCCCGGTATATTATTTCGCAAACACCGGCTTCAAGCCACTTTTCAATGTTTTTTTGAGGGATTAACCATAATTGAGGATTCGTTTTAAGTTTTTCAGCAATCAATTTATGCATCATCAGTGATCTTATGTCTGAGCGAACCTGCCTATTCATCGAATCCTCTGTTAATCAAATTTTCTATCCTGTCAAAATCAATCTTTTCAAACATTGCTTCCGCAAGTCTTTCCTTCAAAGTGTTTTTGTCAACTAAATTCAAATTTACTGCGGCTTGAAAAAACTCAAAGTCTTTTTTTCTTGAAGCAAAAAGTTTTGAAATCATCAAATCATGTATTTCAAGGCACAATCCTTTAATCCCGTTTGTATTTTCATTAACTATCGGAATCAGTCTTTCCATCCACCTTTTGGGGAGTTTTGAAGTTGTGCTGTCAACCGCCTGAGCATAATATCCGAAAGTATCGTGAAAATGGGATAATTCCCCAATAGTGCCTTCAATAATATCTGCCAAACTTTCATTTTCAGGAACCATTATGTCTGCTTCAACTGACAAAGAAAGGATTTTATATGGATTAGTTTTGCTTAAACTGACATCTATCTGGGCTTTCAGACCTTCATCAAGTCCTTTCTCTCCAATAAGTGGGAACTGCCCCAGGATTGATTGACTGCCTAAAATTATAATCTCTTTGACTCCTGCAATTGCACCGGCAGCCCTTATTATGTGTTCGAGTTCACTTCTTCGCATACGAAACCTCTCAAAAAAACTACCCCCTATTTTACTTTAAAAACCCAAACAGTCAAAACAGTTTTGATTTTAAAGCATTTTTTGAATTCAAGTCAAGTCTCTTTTGCATCTCTTCCAAACAACATGGATAGATTGGAAACCAACCTTTGGGGCTCTTCTGGGAAAAATCCTGAATAACAGTTATTCAACGATCTCCTTTAAGGCTTTGCCCAGTTTAACATAACCTTCTTCGTTGTTGTAAAGGGCTGCACTTATTCTTATTATCCTTTCATCTGTCGGATAAAGTGTGGTGATGAGTGCCTCGATTTTATATTTGTCAAGGAGTTCGATTTGAACGATATCAAGTCCTGTTTTTGGATCTTTCAGAGATTTTGAGCCAAGTTTCATGGTGACAATGGAGCCTGTCATTTGATCGGGGACTGTCGGGCTTAAATTAAGCATGTCTGTAAGGATATCTCTCCCTTTCAGTGCAAGGGCATGATTTCTTTTTCTTATTTCTTTCCAGCCTCCTTCTACTTCTTTTTCGAGATATTCAATGGTTTTTCCTACACAGGCATATCCCGAATAATCCATGGTTGCAGACCAGTCAAAAGAGTTGCGGAACCTTTGAGCAGGAGTTTTCCCATCGTTATAGTGGTTGCTTATAACTGTCGGAACCATCTGATCAAATTTTTGCGGATTGACATATAAAAAAGCACTTCCTTTGGGTGTGTAAAGCCATTTATGGCAGTTTCCGGTATAGTAGTCGGGTTTAAGTTTTGAAATATCAAGCGGTATCATCCCGGGTGCATGAGCGCCGTCAACAAATACTTCAATTCCCCGTTTTGATGCCGCTTCTATTATCATTTCTACAGGCATTATTGTTGCAGTTTCACTTGTTATGTGGTCAATGAAAATGAGTTTTGTCCGTTCATTTACTTTTTCCATCACTTTATTGAATATTGTGGTATTGTCATTTGCAGGAAAAGGTATTTCAACTTTATGGACCTTCACCCCTTTTTGCGATGTAATATGGTCAAGCGCCTTTCTGCATGAAGCATAAATGAGGTTTGTGGTGACAACTTCATCATTATTTGCAAAATTCACCGATTTTAAAACGGCATTTGCGGCAGTTGTCGCATTTTTTATAAAAACAGTGCTTTCATAAGGAGAATTAATGAAATTACAAAGAGTTTCGAGAGATTCTTCAAGAAGATGAGGAAGCTCCCTTGTAAAAAACCGGGTTGTCAAACTTTCCATACGGTTCATCAAAGAATACTGATATTCCATAATTGCTTTTGGAACAGCACCGTAAGAGCCATGATTTAAACCTGTAAACCCTTTTTCGATCATAAACAGATCTGAATAATCTCTAAATGTCATAAGCCTCCTGCAAAAGAAAGTTGCGAAGTGATTATATCAGGAAAAGAAATCGTATTTCAAGATAAAATTGGTTCGAAGTTCCAACAAGTTCTTGTCTTTCCGGCAGCATTCTGGTAGTATGTTACGGAAATCGATTTTCAAGAGGTGTGTGATGAAGGTGTCTTTTTTGTTGTTGTTTTTGTTTGTTTTTATGTCCGGATGCAGACCCGATGGCTCAGACAACAAGGACGGGCTTGACGAATCTGACAATGATGTAACTGATGTGCAGGATAATTACGAGCCTGATGTTCCAGTTGTTCCCGATGATCAAGAAGTCGATGAAGAAGATTTTGACGATGCGGAATTTTCAGATGACCAGGTTATCCCGGATCACGATACAGATGTCGAAGTTGATGATGATGCAGACACACCCTGGATGCCTGTTCCTCCCAAAAAGGAAAGGCACGGCATCTGGAATGTTGTCTGGGTTTCAGGAACTCCTTTTGAAATGGGATTTCAGCAGGGGCAGCTTCTTTATGATGAAATTGCTCATGGGATGAACAACTCGGAATATGTCAAGGAGATAAGGAGTCAGATAACCATAGCTAAGCTGGCACAGGTCGATAAATATGCGGCAATGAATTCTTATCCTGACATTGTTCAGGAGTGTGAGGGAATGGTAGCTTCTGCCGGAAGTGCCGGCTGGACAATGGAATTGTGTCTTTTTATCAATTTCGGGGATGTTATGGTTGAAA